>JABSRY010000099.1 GCA_013214985.1 Hyphomicrobiales bacterium | reverse complement strand
CGTGCCCGCAGATATAAGTTCCGTCATCTTCAAAAATGAATTCCGCGCCTTGTAAGAAATCAAAAATTGGATCGCTAGACGCTGCCTCGATGTCAAGAACATCATTTTCTATATACTTGATCGCAACACGAAATGGCGTAAGGCAAATTTCATCGATGTAATCATTAAAACTTCCAGAAATATGTCCTGGATTTAACTTCTCAATTTCCTCAATCAAAGCTTCCTTGCTAGGTATTTTGTTGAAAGAATAGAACGTATTAGTGTCTTTTGGTAAAATTAATGGAGAATCCTTAAGCGTAATCGCTTTGCGATTCTTGGTATTCTTATCCGAAGTTTTTATTGAGAGAGTTTTTTCTACTAGAACCGGAAAAGAAAACTAAATTAATCATTTTTGAACCTTACATTAAGAAAATCTACTTAATATTTTTATTCTATTACGGAATGTATATAAAGATGTTTTTTATAAAAATTTGTTGTTTAAATAGCAATTATACTTGCTTGACATATAAAAGCATGTAATAAGCCACCAATAATTATATGAATCTGTCTGCTATTTGTCGTTAATCGATTCAGAGTGGACTTTTTATTGTTGGTGATCAGAATGGCTAAAAATAACCCTGTAAAGTTTGCACAAGAAGTTAAAGCTGAGGCTAAACGTGTTGTTTGGCCTACGCGAAAAGAAACTATTGTAACAACAATTATGGTTTTTATTATGGCAGCTTTGGCTTCTATTTTCTTTTTAATGGCAGACAAAGTATTCGCATGGGGAATTAACGCGCTATTAGGTGCTTAATTTTTCTAAATTAATATTGATGTGACAGGATAATAACTATGGCAAAACGCTGGTATATTGTACAAGCTTATTCAAACTTTGAAGGCAAAGTTGCTGAAGCCATTACTCGTGAGGCAGAGCGTAAAGGTATTTCTCATTTATTTGAAGAAGTACTTGTACCAAAAGAAGAAGTTGCAGAAATTAGACGTGGTAAAAAAGTTATTTCTGAACGCAAATTTTTCCCTGGTTATGTGTTGGTTAAAATGGAAATGACCGATGCTGCGCATTTGTTAATTAAAGATACACCAAAAGTAACTGGTTTTTTGGGTGCTAATAACAAACCTCAACCTATTTCTGAAAAAGAAGCTAACCGTATTCTTAATCAGGTTGAAGAAGGTGTTGAAGCACCAGAAATTACCATCACATTTGAAGTGGGTGAAGAAGTTAAAGTTTCTGAAGGCCCATTTGCATCATTCTCTGGTCTTGTGGACGAAGTTGACGAAGAACGTAAACGTCTTAAAGTATCAGTATCTATTTTCGGTCGGGCTACGCCTGTCGAACTTGAGTATACCCAAGTTGAAAAGATTGCAGTTTCTTAAGCTGTGTTTCTAATTTGAGTATTTGTCGTGGGAGGCAATTTAACACGTTGATTTAGGTTTATGCCTGAAAAAATGTAAAGCATTAGAGCATGTTGTTAAAGAACCCAACCACATAACCCTTCAGCTCCTTAATATTTAAGGAAGGGAAATTAAAATGGCTAAAAAAGTCCAAGGCTACCTAAAGTTGCAAGTGCCTGCTGCCAGTGCAACACCATCACCTCCTATTGGTCCGGCCCTAGGTCAACGCCAAATTAACATTATGGAATTCTGTAAAGCATTTAATGCTAAAACAGCTGATCTTGAAAAAGGCATGCCTTGCCCAACGATCATCACTGTTTATCAGGATAAATCTTTTAGCTTTGAAGTTAAGACAGCACCTGCTTCTTATTATTTGAAAAAAGCTGCTAGTGTTAATTCTGGTTCAAACCATCCAGGACGTGAAATGACTGCTACTGTGACTATGGATCAGTGCCGTGAAATTGGTGAAGCCAAAATGGTTGATCTTAGTGCAAATGACATTGAAGCTGCAGCATTGATTATTGCTGGTTCGGCGCGTTCAATGGGCTTTAATGTAGAGGGTAAATAATCATGGCTATTGCAAAACGTATTGCTAAATCTCGTGAAGGTTTAGATTTTGATAAATTATATGATTTAGCTGAAGTTGCTAAATTGGTTAAAGAACGTGCTACTGCTAAGTTCGATGAAACTATCGATGTTGCTATCAACCTAGGTGTTGATCCTCGCCATGCTGACCAAATGGTTCGTGGTGTGTGTAACCTACCTGCTGGTACTGGTAAAGATGTTCGTGTTGCTGTGTTTGCACGTGGTGATAAAGCTGAAGAAGCTAAAGCTGCCGGTGCGGATATCGTTGGTGCTGAAGATCTTATGGAAATCATCCAAGGCGGAAAAATGGACTTCGATCGTTGTATCGCTTCTCCTGACATGATGCCAATCGTTGGTCGCCTAGGTAAAATTCTTGGCCCACGTGGCCTAATGCCTAACCCTCGTGTTGGTACTGTTACTCCAAATGTTGGCGAAGCTGTTAAAGCTGCTAAATCTGGCTCTGTTGAATTTCGCGTTGAGAAAAACGGTATTATTCATGTTGGTAAAGCAAGCTTCTCTGAAGCTGATATTCTTGCTAACTTGAAAACAATTATCGGTGCTGTGATTAAAGCTAAACCTGCTGGCGTTAAAGGTACTTATCTGCAACGTATATCAATTAGCTCATCAATGGGACCTGGTATTAGAGTAAATCTGTCGACTGTTGCTTAATTGTAGTTGACGAAAGTAATTTGAAGGGGTATATCCCCTTCAATATTGCTTATATTTCGAATCTAATTCTTAATATAGGCAGTCCTGTCCAAGACTACGGGTTGGTTTTGCATTTATGTAAAAACATTGAATCATCTGAGCCAGTAATAGATTGGGGCAAACGGAATTTTGAAGGTTATTTATTTAATCTACTAAAGGTTTGACTTCTTACTAACGGGACAGGCTTGAAGCGTTATTTAGGTATTTTACTTAAATAATTTAAGCCAACGTGGGCGTAACATATTTTTATGATACAAACACATAAACTGGAGAAAGCTAGTGGATAGAGCACAAAAAGAAAAGCTTGTTGCTACATTACATGACATATTTGCGAATAAAGCCGTGTGTGTGGTTGCCCACTATAAAGGTCTTTCGGTTAAGCAAATGACAGAATTACGCCGTAATTCTACTGCTGCTGGTGCAACTGTTAAAGTTGCGAAAAACCGCTTGGTTAAGCTTGCTCTAAAAGGCACAGATATGGAAGGCATCGCCGACCTATTTGTTGGGCAAACAGTTATCACATATGCTGATGACGTGATTGCCGCGCCAAAAGTTGCTGCTGCATTTGCTAAAAATAACGAAGATTTCGTTATTTTGGGTGGTGCTATGGGCACAACTATTCTTGATGAAAATGGTGTTAAAGCGCTTGCCGCACTACCATCACTTAATGAGCTTCGTGGTAAGCTTGTTGGTCTCATCAATGCTCCTGCTACGAAGATCGCTGGTGTGCTTGCTGCACCTGGTGCTCAACTAGCTCGTGTAATTGGCGCTTATGCTGATAAGGGTTAAGTTGCCGTAAGGCTCTTATATAAAAGAACAAAACTGGTTGTCATGACCAATATTATTAATGAAGTATCAAATCTTATAGGATTTATAAAATGGCTGATCTTGAAAAAATCGCAGAAGAACTTTCTACTCTAACTGTACTTGAAGCTGCAGACCTTGCAAAACTTCTTGAAGACAAATGGGGCGTTTCTGCTGCTGCTCCTGTAGCTGCTGTTGCAGCTGTTGCTGGCGAAGTTGCTGAAGCACAAACTGAATTTGACGTTGTTCTTGCATCTTTTGGCGAAAAGAAAATCGCTGTAATCAAAGAAGTTCGCTCGCTTACAGGCCTAGGCCTTAAAGAAGCTAAAGAACTTGTTGAAGCTGCACCAAAAGTAGTTAAAGAAGGCGTTACTAAAGACGAAGCTGAAGAAGTTAAAACTAAACTTGAATCAGCTGGCGCTACAGTAGAAATTAAGTAATCTACTTGATTTACATATTAGGGGTAGGGCTTAATGGCTCTATCCTTGATATTTTGAAGCAAAAGGTTTTATTAACGATAATAACCATTGTTATTTTAACCGAAGCTCCTATATTAAGAGTATCGTACACTTAAATATAGAGCTAAAAATGAACCGCACTCCTTAATATCCAGAGCATGGGTAGTAAGGAGTGCGATTTGTGCTACGTGACACATGCATTTTAAATGCATCTTAAAAATTATGCGAGGATCGAATATGGCTAGTACCTTTACCGGTAGAAAACGTATCCGTAAATATTTTGGAAAAGTAAAAGAAGTGGCTCAAATGCCAAACTTGATCGAAGTACAAAAATATTCTTATGATCAATTTTTACTTGTTAAGGAACCAGAAGGCGGTCGCCCAATGCAGGGTTTGCATTCGGTGTTTAGTTCTGTTTTCCCTATTACGGATTTTTCAGGCAATGCGATGATGGAATATTCACGCTATGAGTTTGATAAACCAAAATTTGATGTAGAAGAATGTCAACAACGTGACATGACTTTTGCAGCACCATTAAAAGTAACACTTCGTCTTATTGTATTTGAAGAAGACGAAGAAACTGGTGCACGCTCTGTTAAAGATATTAAAGAGCAAGAAGTTTATATGGGTGATATTCCACTCATGACTAAAAATGGTACATTTGTTGTTAACGGCACCGAGCGTGTTATTGTTTCTCAAATGCACAGAAGCCCTGGTGTTTTCTTTGACCATGATAAAGGTAAGACTCACGCGTCTGGTAAATTGTTATTTGCTGCGCGGGTGATTCCATATCGTGGTTCTTGGTTGGATCTTGAGTTTGATCCTAAAGACATTTTGAATGTGCGTATTGATAGACGCCGTAAGTTGCCTGCGACCGCTATGTTGCATGCGCTTGGTATGTCTGACGAAGAGATTCTAGATACGTTTTATGATAAAGTTTATTACACAAAAGTAAAAGATGGCTGGAGCCGTCCGTTTATTGCTGAATCATATAGAGGTGGTAAGCCATCTGTTGATTTAATCGATTCGGATACAGGCGAAGTTGTATTTACTGCTGGTAACAAAATTACAGCACGTAAAGCTAAAAAAGCAGCAGAAGCTGGTCTTAAAAACTTATTCTTTACTGATGAAGACCTTTATGGTCATTATTTTGCCGAAGAAGTTGTTGATACTGAAACGGGTGAAATTTTCGTTGAAAGTGGTGACGAGCTGAACGAAGAAGTGATGGCTATTTTGGCTGATCGCGGCTTTAAAAAATTACCTATCCTTGATATTGATCATATTAATGTTGGGCCATATATTCGTAATACGCTTAAAGTTGATAAATCAGTGAACCGTGAAGGTGCATTGTCTGATATTTACCGCGTTATGCGCCCTGGTGAGCCGCCAACCTTAGAAGCTTCTAGTGCATTATTTGAGAGTTTATTCTTCTCTGATGAGCGTTATGACTTGTCTGCTGTTGGCCGTGTGAAAATGAACATGCGTCTTGACCTTGATTGTGAAGACACTGTTGGTGTTTTGCGCAAGGAAGATGTTATTGAAGTCGTTCGTACTTTGGTAAACCTGCGTGATGGTAAAGGTAAAATCGATGATATTGATAACCTTGGTAACCGCCGTGTACGTTCAGTTGGTGAATTGCTAGAAAACCAATATCGTGTTGGCTTATTGCGTATGGAACGTGCAATTAAAGAGCGTATGAGCTCGGTTGAAATCGACACTGTGATGCCGCATGATTTGATTAATGCTAAGCCTATTCAGGCAACGGTACGTGAATTCTTTGGTTCATCTCAATTGTCTCAATTTATGGATCAGACCAACCCACTTTCAGAAGTCACGCATAAGCGTCGTATTTCTGCGCTTGGGCCCGGCGGCCTTACACGTGAACGTGCTGGCTTTGAAGTGCGTGACGTGCATCCTACACATTATGGTCGTATTTGTCCGATTGAAACACCAGAGGGTCCAAATATTGGCCTTATTAACTCGCTTGCTACTTTTGCGCGGGTTAATAAATATGGTTTTATCGAAAGCCCATATGTAAAAGTTGAAAATGGTCAATTAACCAAAGAGGTTATTTACCTTTCTGCTATGGAAGAAGCTAAGTTCAAAATTGGTCAAGCTAACGTGCCTTTAACGGATGATCGTAAGTTTGTTGATGAATTATTGATTTGTCGTCATGGTGGTGAAGTTGTTAAAGTGGCCGCTAATGAAGTTGATTTTGTTGACGTTTCGCCTAAACAGCTAGTATCTGTTGCGGCATCGCTTATTCCGTTCCTAGAAAATGACGATGCGAACCGCGCTTTGATGGGCTCGAATATGCAACGCCAAGCTGTGCCTTTGCTTAAAGCAGAAGCTCCGTTAGTTGGTACGGGTATGGAAGCGATTGTTGCACGGGATTCTGGTGCATCTGTAACTGCGCGCCGTCCTGGTATTGTTGATCAAGTTGATGCAACGCGTATTGTTGTGCGCGCTACTGGTGATATAGACCCAAGTAAATCTGGTGTTGATATTTATAACTTGCTTAAGTTCCAACGCTCTAACCAAAACACCTGTATTAACCAGCGTCCATTGGTTAAAGTGGGCGATCTTGTTGATACGAATGATATTATCGCGGATGGTCCATCAACTGACCTTGGTGAATTAGCGCTTGGTAAAAACGTGCTTGTGGCATTTATGCCATGGAATGGTTATAACTTCGAAGATAGTATTCTGATTTCTGAACGTATTGTTCGTGATGACGTGTTTACTTCCATTCACATTGAAGAATTTGAAGTTTCAGCGCGTGATACCAAACTGGGTGCTGAAGAGATTACTCGTGATATTCCTAATGTTGGTGAAGAGCAGCTTAAAAACTTAGATGAATCTGGTATTGTTTATATCGGTGCAGAAGTTAAGCCTGGCGATTTCTTAGTGGGTAAAATTACACCAAAAGGCGAAAGCCCGATGACACCAGAAGAAAAATTGCTTCGTGCAATTTTTGGTGAAAAAGCGGCTGACGTACGTGATACATCTATGAAGCTTCCTCCTGGGGTTGCTGGTACGGTTGTTGAAGTACGTGTGTTTAACCGTCATGGTGTTGATAAAGACGAACGTGGCCTTGCTATTGAGCGTGAAGAAATTGAACGTTTAGCAAAAGATCGTGATGACGAGATGTTAATTCTTGATCGGGCTATCTTTGGTCAATTGCGTGCTGCACTTCTTGATAAGAAAGCCGCATCTGGTCCTTCTGGCATCGCGACTGGTGATATGCTAACGGCAGATGTGCTTGATAACACACCGCGTTCTCGCTGGTGGGATATTGCGCTCGCTGATGAAGCTGAAATGGGTAGAGTTGAAGCTATTATTCGTCAATATGACGAAAGCAAACGGCTACTTGAAGATCGTTTTATGGATAAAGTTGACAAAATTCAACGGGGTGATGAATTACCGCCAGGCGTTATGAAAATGGTTAAAGTTTTTGTAGCTGTTAAGCGTAAATTACAACCTGGTGATAAGATGGCGGGTCGTCATGGTAACAAAGGTGTTATCTCGGTCATTATGCCGATTGAAGATATGCCCTATAACGAGAAAGGTGAGCCGGTCGATATCGTTCTCAACCCACTCGGTGTTCCTTCTCGAATGAACGTAGGTCAGGTTCTTGAAACTCACCTTGGTCTTGCGGCTGTTGGCTTGGGCGACAAGATCGATGAAATGCTCAAAGAACAGCGTAAAATTGCTGAAATCCGAAAATTCCTAGACTCTATTTATAAC
>JABSRY010000098.1 GCA_013214985.1 Hyphomicrobiales bacterium | reverse complement strand
CCATCATGCTAATTTCTGTTTTAAATTTTATACCCTGTATGCTAAATCGCAATCAAAAATTATAAATCTTTAGCAACAGCTTGTTCTATATCTTTAATATAATTAAGAATAGTCGCGTCATGCCCCATAATAGATTTTGCAACAAACCGAAATAATATATTATAAACTTCACCATTTTCAGTAATGGTTAGTCGTGTACCCACATCTGTTTTTTGTAGCTCAAACGTCCATGTGCCACCAAATGGCAAATTTTTACCATATATTCTTCTTACAAGTTTTTGTTGGCCTATTTCTTCCAAGGTTTCAAAAGCCATAAAGCTTTTTTCATTTTCATACTCATATATAATTTCAATGTTTTCATCGTTGGTTTCAGCGGTGGCTTTAACTAGGTCAGTCCGCCAATTCGCGGCATTTTTATAGTCAGTCATTAAACGCCAAACTTGCGCGTTAGATGCTTTCAAATTAATAGTTTTACTCGCGACATGCTTTACAGGTAACACCGTGCCAATTACTAAAACTATACTGATCAAACCAATTATCGCGGCTACTGCATATAATAAATAACTCATATCTTCTCCTTAATTTTGGGCTATATTAGAGCATTAAATTTCAGCATCCATAATATTTAGGCAAACCGAAATGAATAACCACATTTTACAAATCCAAAAATTATTTCCACGAATATATATGGCTTGCCACGTAGAGCATAATAAACGCCGCACTATAACCGACCAAATATCCACGCGCGATGCCGCAATACTGGCCCATTTAGATCAAAAGCATTTTCAGTCACCAAAAACGTTAGCCAAGCATTTAAACATTGCGGCATCCACAATGTCCGAAGCGTTGCACCATTTAGTATCACTGGGTTTTGTAGATTTCAAAAGTGATGAAATCGATGCCCGCCATACATTATTCTCATTGACCAATAAGGGCGAGGCCGCCATATCTACAAATTCGGTGCTAGACCAAAAAAAGCTATCAAATTTGTTAGAAAATATGCCGTTGGTAGATCAAGAAAAAGCCGTTTTAGGCCTCAAACTACTGGCAGATGCTGCAACAAAAATGTAATTCATGCATCAATTTTTTTGAATAGACATTAGAACGCAACAAGGATATTTACATAATAACCAATGAATAAGGCAGCGTTATGAAAAGTTTCTGGAGCTATACAGCATTACATATTGCAATTTTTAGCTGGGGTGCGTCTGGCATCATGGCAAATTTGTTAACTTTGCCTTCAGCTGGGCTAGTGGTTTACCGCGCTTTTATTGCATTTGCAGTGCTTTTAATTTATAATTACATCATGCGTACACAGCAGGATATGACAATGCGCGACCGCATTTATATTCTCTTTACAGGCGTTGTCTTGGGTGCGCATTGGTGGTGTTTCTTTAGTGGCATCCAATATTCGACTGTGTCTATTGGCCTAATTTGCATTTCATCCACCCCGGTTTTTGTCGCCTTCATTCAGCCTTTTGTTAGCAAAACCAAAATTAAAAAATCACAGATATTGTTAGGCGGTTTATCGATGGTCGCATTGGCGATTATCTATAATTTCGAAAGCAATTATCGGTTCGGAATTTTCTTAGGCATTACAGCAGGCTTTTTAGATGCAGTCTTCACCGTAATGGCTAGTAGAACCAAACAAACTTTAACCGAAGCCAGTGTTACTCAATATCATACATTGGGCGCAGGCATGGTTATTTTTGTGGTCTATGGGTTAAGCGAACCAAACTGGCAATGGGTAACTTTGCAAACTACTGCAGATATATGGGGCGTGTTGTTTTTGGGTATAATTTGCAGTGCATTAGCCATGTCTCTATATCTCTTTGCTATGAAAAAGCTATCGGCGTTTACTGCAAGCCTATCCTTAAGTTTAGAAGCAATTTACGGTATAATTTTAGCGCTTATTATATTTGGCGAACGCGAAGTTATGTCTGCAGGCCTATATTTTGGAGCCACTTTGTTAATTGGTTGCGTAATAGCCGACGGCTTGTGGAACAGACACGTCAATGCCCGTCAAACACAAAAATTATCGGCTATTGATTAAACTGCCAATGGTGTCGATACTGCCCGCTTGTGAGGTCAATCCATCATGGATAGGCAACATCAAATCATGCCAAATTTGCGCGGGCAAATTACCGCCTGTAACCTTGTTAGTCGGCTTGCCATTATCATTACCCACCCAAACGCCTGCTATATATTCTGAGGTATAACCAATAAACCAGCCATCTTTATAATTTTGAGTTGTCCCCGTTTTACCAAAGCTTTTAAAGTTAGGCAGTCGGGCTTTTTTGCCCGTGCCCCAATCGGTTACTGCAAATAACATGTCATTCATATAATTAATGTGTTTTTTTGCAATGATACGGTCAGATATATTGCTATATTGGGTAAAAACCTCCTGATTGCCAGAGTCTACTATACGCGCAATGACATGGGCATTGGCATCAAAACCACCATTCATAAATGGTAAATATGCAGTGGTTAACTCTTGTAATGTCACTTCACTAGTGCCAAGCGCAATCGATAAATCTTTACGCAAATCAGAGCTAATGCCCAACCGTCTTGCCACATTAATAATTTTCTTCACGCCGACTTTTCTTGCCAATCGCAATGCAACACTATTCATCGATTTTGCAAGGCTATGTTTTAAAGTGACGTTGCCGTAATATTTATTGTTATAATTTTTTGGCCGCCAATTTTTAAACCTTATTGGCGCATCCCGCATTTTGCTTGTCGGCTTATACCCCGCTTCAAGACCAGCCAAATAAACAAATGGTTTAAAGATACTGCCGGGTTGACGTTTTGCAGTCGTAACGCGGTTAAACGACGATTTTTTATAGTTCCTACCGCCAACTAAAGCCCGTACCGCACCATTTTTATCCATCAAAATTAGCGCAGCTTGTTCGGCTTTATATTTTACAGAAAATTTTGACATAACACTATTAAGCGCATTTTCTGCGGCACGTTGTAAATAAGGGTCAATAGTCGTTTCAACCGTAATATCGCCCACCAAATCCCCCGCAATACCTTTTAAATCGCGCATAATCCAATCCGCCGCATATTGGCCTTGCGAGGCAACATTGGTTTGGTTTAACCCAATTGGGCTATTTTTTGCTAAATCCAACTGTGCTTGGTCAATATAGCCTTCTTCTAACATGGCGTTTAGCACCAGTTTTTGGCGGTTCTTAGCCCGTTTTGGGTGGCGCAAAGGGTTATAAGCCGAAGGGGCTTTCATCAAACCTGCTAAAAGTGCAGATTCGTTTAAATTTAGATAACGTGCAGATTTATCAAAATATTTTTGTGCCGCAGCTTCTATTCCGTTGGCACCTGCACCATAATAGGCACGGTTAAAATACAGCTCTAACAATTTATCTTTGCTATATTTACTTTCAAGCCAAATTGCCAACATGGCTTCTTGCACTTTACGTTTTAGCTTTTTCTCTGGCTTTAAATATAACATTTTTGCCAATTGTTGGGTTAAAGTCGAGCCGCCTTGTGCGCGGTTACCTCTAATAACATTGAAAATAGCCGCCCGTAAAATACCAAAAACGTCGACGCCATTATGGTTATAAAAACCTCTATCTTCAATAGAAATCAGCGCTTGTTTTGTATGTTCGGGCAATAATTTTATAGAAATATAACCAGTTTGTTGTGCCGCTCGATGGGTTAAAACTTCGCCATCACTGGTAATAATTGTCACGGTTGCAGTAGCTTTTGGTAGCTGTAAAGTATCTGGGTTTGGCAAATCTAACGAATAATATAAAAATACACCCATGCCCAAAATAATTGCTAAGGTTGCAAAAAAGCAAAGCCAATAGGTAATAAATTTGGTAATGCGCCACCATAAAGCTTGCACTTTTTGGCGTTTTTTAACCCTTTTGGGCTTGTTTATGCGCTTTTTTGACGCCTTTTTAGCAGCAATTTTGCTATTTATCGGCTTTTTATAGGTTTTTTTAGGGGCGTTTTTCGGTTTTTTGCGTGCATTTTGAGCATTATTCACGCTTCTAGGTGCAGTTTTAAGTGTTTTACCAGTCATTTAAGCCAAGTCCGAATATTACCATTACTGGTAATATTCATATAGATTCGAGCTTAAAACATCCTTAACTTTTAATGAAATTCACCAAATGAATTTTAAGCATCCACATCGGCAGCTAGGGCATAAGTTTCGATAAACTCACGCCTTGGCTCAACCACATCACCCATTAATTTAGTAAATATATCATCGGCTTCATCTGGCGCATTCCCCCTAACTTGTAGCAATGTACGTGCGCTTTCATCTAGTGTGGTTTCCCATAATTGTTCTGGGTTCATTTCGCCCAAACCTTTATAGCGTTGTAGGCTTAACCCTTTACGGCCCGCCTTAAATATGGTTTCTAAGAAACTCAGCGGCCCATAAACATCACTGGTATTTTCTTTAAGGGTAAAAGCACCTGTTGCTTCATAAACTTCTTGCAGATGTGCGGCCAATTTATTCAACTGCCGTGCTTCAGATGATGCCAAGAAATGCGCATCTAACACATGGGTTTCGGTAACACCGCGCAAGGTACGAGAAAATTCTAAAGCACCATTTTCAATTATTTTGCCTGACCAGCCTTGTTCAAACTCATCACTAATCCCATCCAAACGTTTGGCAACAAATTCTACAGATTTTTTTGCATTATCGTCATTACTAAGCATTTCAAGGTCTAAAATACCTGCAATTGCAGCTTGTTCGACAATGAATTTAGGGTAGCCAACGGGGACTTTATTCAATATTCTTTTAACTTCACGTGCATTTTGCACCGTTTCTAAAAGGTCATTGCCAACGCGTTCCTCACCATTATGGAGGCGTAAAACACCCCCATCGGTACCTGCATTAACTAAATAATCTTGCATTTCATCTTCATCTTTTAGATATTGCTCAGTTTTACCACGGCGCACTTTGTAAAGTGGCGGTTGGGCAATATAAAGATAGCCATTTTCAATAAGTTCAGGCAATTGACGGTAGAAAAATGTCAGCAATAAAGTACGAATATGCGCACCATCGACATCGGCATCAGTCATAATAATAATTTTATGATAGCGCAATTTTGAGAGGTTAAATTCTTCGCGGCCAATACCACAACCCAATGCGGTAATTAGGGTGCCAATTTGCTCGGACGATAGCATTTTATCGAATCTAGCGCGTTCTACGTTTAAGATTTTACCGCGCAATGGCAAAATAGCTTGGTTTTTACGGTTACGGCCTTGCTTGGCGCTACCGCCAGCAGAGTCCCCTTCCACTATAAATATTTCAGCTTTAGCGGGGTCTCTTTCTTGGCAATCAGCCAATTTACCTGGCAAGCTTGCAATATCTAAAACACCTTTACGGCGGGTAAGCTCGCGGGCTTTACGTGCGGCTTCGCGGGCAGCCGCTGCTTCAAAAATTTTACCAATAATAAGTTTAGCTTCGGCGGGATGTTCTTCAAAATATTGGCTAACCGTTGCGTTCATCGCGCTTTCTACAACAGGGCGCACTTCGGATGAAACAAGCTTATCTTTTGTTTGGCTAGAAAATTTAGGATCGGGTACTTTAATCGATAATACGCAAGTTAAACCTTCGCTGCTATCATCGCCCGCGATGCTGACTTTTTCTTTTTTCGCAATACCAGATGAGTTGGCGTAATTGTTTATTGTACGGGTAAGTGCCGCTCTAAAGCCCGCCAAATGCGTGCCGCCATCGCGCTGTGGAATGTTATTGGTAAAGCACATTACATTTTCATGGTAACTGTCATTCCACCATAAAGCCGCTTCAACGGTTAGGCCATCAGCATTGGTTGTATTTACCAAAATGGGTTGATCGAGCAAGGGGGTTTTTGTACGGTCTAAATAACGAACATATTCTTCTAGGCCGCCATCATACATCATTTCTGATACAAGTTTTTCGGTTGGGCGAAAATCGGTAAGGGTAATGCGCACACCCGAATTAAGAAAAGCCAATTCGCGCAAGCGATGCTCTAATGTTTTAAAACTAAACTCAACCATCGTAAATGTATCGGTCGAAGGCATGAAGGAGACTTCGGTGCCTTTTTCCTCATTCGCATCACCAACTACTCTTAGCGGGGCATCCGCCACGCCGTGGGTAAAGCTAATTTCATGCTCTTTACCATTGCGCCAAATACGCAATTTTAGCCAAACAGACAAAGCGTTGACCACAGACACGCCAACCCCATGCAAACCACCCGAAATTTTATAGCTATTGCTATCAAATTTACCGCCAGCATGTAGCTGAGTCATAATAACTTCAGCAGCAGAAATACCTTCTTCTTTATGAATATCGGTCGGGATTCCGCGGCCATTATCGCGTACAGAAATAGAGCCATCTTGGTTGATTGACACATAAACAGTATCGCAATGCCCAGCTAATGCTTCATCAATTGCGTTATCGACAGCTTCATAAACCATATGATGCAAACCAGAACCATCATCGGTATCGCCAATATACATGCCAGGGCGTTTGCGCACTGCATCTAGCCCTTTTAGTACTTTAATTGAGTCGGCACCATATTCTTCTGGTTGCTGGTCATTTTGGTTTGAACTATCGCTCATAAATATTTCCACATCTGAATATTTGATTCGTTATATTTATAGCGCATTATCGCGTAAATATAAAATTTTCGGGCAATTATGAGGCGCCAACATGTATAAAAAAGCCGCCAAAATTGTGGATTTCAATCAAGGGTGCGAATGTTTAGAGCAAAAAGCCAATAGTTTTAATAAAATCAAAAACTTATAGTAAAAAATTAATTCTACTTATGCTTGCAGCGCAACCCAAGTGGCAGTGCCAAATAATACAGCCCCAGAACCTTTGTTTAAGCGGTTTTGCATTGTTTCATTGGTAAAGAATAAAGCCGCCCGGTGTGCTGCCCAAATATAAGCCCCGCCGACAATTAGAAGGGTGATTAATACGATGGCGATAACCACTGACAATTCAGTCATGGTCATAAGGGTAACATCTATAACTTGTGGCATAATGGCAGCATAAAAAATAAGCGGTTTGGGGTTGCCTAGCGTTATAAGTAAACCGCTTGTAATATCTAAAATAGTTGAGCTTTTTGCTTTTTTGCTACTGACTTTAAAAATTTGGGTTCTGGCGGTGAATATTTTATAGGCCATATAGGCTAAAAATGCCGCGCCTGCCCATTTAATCCATTGAAATAATTCACCCATCGTTTCGGCCAAAGCCGCCATGCCAAAAAACGCCAAAATAACAAATACAATATCGCCCAATGCCATGCCCAACAAAAACTGAAAGCCAGTAATTTTGCCGTTGCCCAAAACGCGCGATACTAAGGCAATAATGCCAGGGCCTGGAATGAGGGCGGCAACTGCTAAAATACCCGCAAACACAAATAAAGATTCAATAGTCATACTATTTATATAAATCAGCTTGCAGAAATATCCAACTACAAAACTGCCGTTAAGAATCAATTCTTTTGATGTAAGAAATTATACCAATTTTATCTGAACCTTATCTGCTTGTTTGGACTTTTTTCTGGCAATGAAATAATCTACGATTAGCAAATTAGGCACCCAACATAACCACGCAACGGTTTGATAAATTTCTTCAAAATTTTGCCCTTTGTTAATGACCATTAAAATACCGATCCAAACCCGCAACGTTACAAAGGCAAAGGTGAGTGCGTAGGAGCGGATCATCCATTCTTTATGTGAT
>JABSRY010000097.1 GCA_013214985.1 Hyphomicrobiales bacterium | reverse complement strand
TATCATAATCAATAGAGAATCTATTTAAATCAAAACGTCAACACAATATTCGGAGTTTCAAAGACTCAGAGTATAATTGATAATTTGGGGCAGCTTTTTTGCACATTTAACCATATCACCAAATAGTGACAGATTTTTATTCGAAGTGATTAGTCATAAAGGCTTATTATTGCTATTTTATCGCCGAGGCAAATTGTTTGAATAGGAAATTAGAATGAATAAAACTCTATTATTAACTACCATATTGTCATTAACGACTATAACAAGTGCCGTCGCCGAAGGTGATTTTAAGTTTAAACAGGTAGATGGCGTACTTGAGCTGTTTACATCACAAGGCTGCTCATCCTGCCCACCTGCCGATGCACTAATGGGCGTGTTAAAGAAAAAACACCCCAATAAACTAATGCTAACCTATGGTGTGACGATATGGGATCGTCTAGGCTGGAAGGATAGATTTGCAACCATTAAAAATGACAGTAGACAGCGCAACTACTCTCGCTATATGGGCCTGCGCTCCATTTATACGCCGCAATCTGTCGTAGATGGTCGAAGCGATGTGGTCGGCTCTCATAATTCCAAAATTAGCACCTATCTTAAGAAATCGCATTTAAAACAGAATAAATATCATGTGCCGATGACGATTGTCGAAGATGATATGAAATTAAAAATCAAGGTTGGTGCCGCGCCAAGTGCTTTAATCGACCTTAAAAAAGATAAGCATAAAATGCTTGATGCAACGCTTTGGTTGGTTAAATATAGAGATGTCGCGCAAGTTAATATTGAAGTTGGCGAAAATGCAGGTCGCAAAATAAATTATTACAATGTGGTCGGCGATTTTACCCCGCTCGGCATGTGGGAAGGCAAACCCCGTGAGTTTACTGTTGCTTTTAGAGATCTTAAAGGCACAGTCGGTAAATTGGAAACCAATAGATTTGCATTTTTATTGCAATTAGATGGTGTTGGCACCATCATTTCTGCACTAAAAACAAATTGATCGTGGCATGAAATTTATTTAAACCACGAATATATTAGGCTGGCTAGTAGATCTTCTTGCTGTTGTTGATCTTTCATATAGCCGCCTTTATATAGTGCCAGAACATGAAAATAAAACGCTTGAAGCGCTTGAGTGCTTATATAAGGGTCATCTAATTTCGTAACCCGTTGTTCTTCAATTAAAGCTTCTACCCTAGTTTGAATTAATTGTTCAAACTTACAGCAAATGGCAACAAATTCATCGGTCCATTTGCCACCCTTAAGCGTTGATTGCATCAAATATAAATGCGCGAAATCAGGGTTTTCTCTAAATATTTTTAGCCATGGTTTATAATATTCCAACAAAATTTCATGCGGTAAAAGCGCCTCATTATGATAATTTTCTTTGCTCTGAGTCTTAATGAGAGTCGATAGTTTTTTTATCTTAATCGCAATTAATAAGTTTGTTTTATCTCCAAAATGGGCAAAAATAGTTGCTTTCGCAATTTGAGCTTTATTAGCAATTTCTTCTACACTTGTATGATCAAAACTGCTTTTATCAAATAGTTTTTCTGCAATTTTTATAATATTATCTCTTGTCTCTTGCGTCCTTTTTTGAGGTCTGCCTACCATAATATTTCCTATATAATTTATCTGTTTATAATATTTTTATTGACCCTAGTCAAATAATGACTATGGTCAATAAATAACCAAGGTCAAAAAATGATCGGTTAAATTTATCAAAGGTAAAATATGATGAAGCGTATATTCATTATAGATTGTAATCCCAAGCCAAAGTCGTTGGGGTTCGAGTTATTTAAGTCATATATCAGTGGGGCAAAGCAGGCAGGCCATGCGGTAAAAATCATGCGTTTATCAGAAATGCAGTTTGAAACAGATTATAAGGATGCCGATCAACCGATTGAACAATGTCTGGTTGATTTTCAAAATAATATTACGTGGAGCGAGCATATAATGATGGTTTATCCATTATGGTGGGGGTTTATGCCCGCAAAAATGAAAGGCCTAATAGACCGTACATTTGTGTCGGGTTTTGCTTATGAGTATGAGGGCAAAAAGGCGTTGCCTAAAAAATTATTAATGGGCAGAAGCATTGATGTTTTAGTGACAAGCGATACCCCAAACTGGATTTTTAAACTCATATACAAAGCCGCGGCGTTTAAAGTGATGCGGATGCAAATTTTTGAATTTGTAGGCATTAAACCGGTAAAATTGCATATGTTTTCACCAATTCAAAGTTCTACAGAACATAAACGTAAAAGTTGGATTGAAAAAACATATAGGCTAGGCAGTAAAATATAAATAACAAAATATTAAAAAGCTAACTGAATTTTAAGTCAATTAGCTTTATAGTAAATAATATATGTTTGTTGCCTCTTTGGGCGGTAAGGGTAGGATCGGTATCATCGGCTACGGGGTTGCTAATGATACCAAATCCAGAGGCAACAACTAAAATATAGTGGTCGAAAGTGGCAATATAAGGGCTCAATTAAGGTTAAAATATGATTTGAGCACCTTCAAAATAAAGGACAAATTATGGGTTTAAAGTTAAAAAATGAATATTTAAGTTTTCACCGCCTAGAGCTTGGCATTATTTTAAAAACATATGGTCAAGGTGTCGCTACGGGCAAGTGGAAAGATTATGCCATTGATATTTGCCAAGGCGTGGCGGTGTTTTCAATTTATAGAAATGCCAGCGAAAATCCCGAATATCAAATTATTAAAGAGCCAAAACTCCGCAATAAACAAGGTCAGTATCGAATTATCATGCAAAATGGTAAGGTGATAAAAAGAGGCCATGACTTGGAACAGGTTTTGACTATACTGAATAAATTCAAGCCAAAATTGAAGTTGGTTTAATTAATACTTGCATTTGTTTTGATACATGAGCTAACTAGAAACTCTATATTTTGGAGATTTCATGTTTCAACAAATACGGCCAGTATTGGCATTATTATCGAGCGCAGGCATATTAAAAATTGCGGGTGGTTTGCAGGGCTTGCTTATTTATATGCGCGCCGATTTTGAACAATTTAGCACCATGCAAATATCGCTAATTGGCGTTGGTTGGGCAGTTGGTTTTATCAGCGGCAGCTTATATGTACCACATATCGTAAAAAGCGTAGGGCATATCAGAACCTATAGCGTGATGGCAGCACTGGGCGCCATTGCAATTTTACTAAATCTAATGATTATTAGCCCATTCGCTTGGGTAATTTTACGCGCCGTATCGGGTTTTTGTTTTGCGGGTGCATTTATGATCAGTGAAAGCTGGCTAAACGAAAAATCGACCAACAAAACCCGTGGTTCGGTTTTCTCCATTTATATGATTGTATCTTTAGCCGCTACAATGTTTGGCTTTTTACTCATATCAGTTGTCGACCCTCATGATGATAAACTATTCTTATTTGGTGCAATTTTATTTTGTTTGGCATTGTTACCAACGGCACTGTCCAAAATAAAACAACCAAAACCTCTAACCAGTACCAAGGTAGATATTAAAGGCATATTCAAACAATCACCCGTTGCGGCAGTTGGGTGTTTTTTAGTGGGCATTGGCAACGGGGCATTTGGCGGCATGGCCGCAAATTACGGTCAAAAAATTGGCCTGTCGGTAGAGATGATTGCCTATTTTATGATGTTTACAGTCTTCACGTCATTATTCAGTCAAAAACCATTGGGCAACCTATCCGATAAAATGGATAGACGGTATATAATTGCCGCGGTGGCATTTGCAGCCTGCTTTTTCTCTATACTAATTTATATATTAGACCGAAGAGACAATTATAGTGTACTTGGGTTGTTGGGCATGTATGGGGCTTTTCTATACGCACAATATCCCATTTTGGTAGCTCATGCTAACGATCATGCAAAACCTGGTAACTTGGTAACTGTCGCTAGTGGCTTATTATTGCTTTATGGGATAGGCACAATTTTTGGCCCCATTTTGGCAGGTGCCTATATGGTGCAATATGGCGCGGCTGGCTTATTCTTATTCAATGGCTGCATACATGGTTTACTGGGCGTATATACAATTTACCGCGTGTTCAAGCGCGATGCTGTGCCCATCGCGCAAAGGCGTAAATTCCGCTTTATGTTGCCTGGTAAACTATCTACCCCACAAAGCGCTGTCTTAGTGCCAAAGTCCAAACCTATTTATGATGATGTACATTGAACAAAAAAAAGCCCCTGTAAAAATACAGGGGCTCTAATTTTATTATAACTTTTTCTAAAAAGCTTAGTCGCTGTTCATAAAACCTAATAGGTTTAGGATATGAATAAACAGAGTGATAAAGCTACCATAAAGCATGAAAGCACCAAAAATAGCTTTCTCGCTAGTGTTACCACCTTGGTAATACATTTTCTTAATTTGCTGCGTTTCATATGCTGTTACACCAGCAATAAGTAAAACTACTGCACCAGAAATAATTGCGCTAAACAAACTAGATTCAAAGAAAAACAGGTTAAGGAAAGAAATTGCGATAACACCAATAAATGCCATGGTGAAGAAAGTACCAAAACCAGATAAGTTTTTCTTAGTTGTGTAACCCAGTAAACTCATACCACCAAACACAACAACAGTAGATGTTAATGCTTGAATAATTAATTGTGGGTTTGTATTAAGATAATACGAAACCATTGGCGAAATCATCGCGCCCCAAAGCGCCGCATAAAGCCAGAATGCGCCATGTGCGAGTACTTTATTACCAGAGAAAATTAGCTTAGGTGAGAAAAAGCCCAAACCCAAGACACCTGCAAATAACACCCATTTCATTGGGCCCATTGCAATAGATTGCATAAGTTCAGGATTCTTAGACATATAAAGCACTATAACCGCTGTAAATGCTAAGCCTAAACCCATGTAATTATAAACTTTAAGCATGTATGAGCGTAAGCCCACATCCATTGCTTCACGTTCAACCGTCGGCGAAAAGCCTTGGTTGTTTTGATTAAAATTAGCCATTTAAAAACCTTTCAATATTCATTCTGTTGTTAATATGGGGTTATTATAGCTATATTGCAAGGCAAACCCCACTATTATTTATAGTTTTATGCTTAAATAACTATGCGGACTGTAAATATTGCGCCGCCTTTTTGCCCAATATTCTATATGTGCCAAATAAACCCAATAATAAAACCGACAATGTGCCTAAAACCAAAGTAATAATGGCTCTATCCCACATGAATGTGGACGGAATATTCATTAAGTCTAGCACGGCACTAGCGGCAATACCGCCCAATATTAAGGCAATAATTGACGCCACTATCCCCAAAATCGCAAATTCTGCAATCAATACCGATAATAATCTTTTACGGCTAGTGCCTAAGGCTTTTAATATAACCATATCATAAGTTCTGGCTCTATTACCCGCCGCAATCGCGCCGCCCAAAACCAAAAACCCTGTAATTAAGGTTAAACCGCCTGCAAGGCGAATAACCAAAGTTAATTGCGAGGTTAAATTATAAGCAACTTCTAAAGCATTGCGCATAGCAATGGTGGTAACAGTCGGGAAGTTTTTAACCAATTGCTTTTGAATTTCGGCTTCATCTTCGATGGTGCTGGTAGGTTTTAAAGTAATGGTCGCCATATGCACATGGGGCGCGTCTCTTAAAGTGTTGGGCGAAAATACCATCACAAAATTAATACTTAACCCTTGCCAATTTACTTTTCTAAAACTGGCAATTTTTGCAGTAATCTCGCGGCTAAACAAGCTGATTGTAATAGTGTCACCAATTTTTAGGCCAAACGCTTCGCCAATACCATCGGTAATAGACACTAAGGGTTCTCCCTCATAATCATTTGCCCACCATTTACCCGCACTTAACGTACTATTGTCTGGCAAGGTTTCAGAATAAGTTAACCCACGGCTACCGCGTGTTACCCAATTCTGCCCTTCGGGTATTTTAATTTTCGAAACTTCAATGCCTCTAATTTGGGTTATTTTACCCCGCATTAACGGCACTGTTTCAATTTTTTCAACACTATTCATGCCATTTAAAAGCGCATTTAGCGGCTTAACTTCATCTTTTTTAATATCAATTAAAAAGAATGCAGGTGCTCTATCGGGTAATTCCTCATTTAATTGTTTAGCTATATTGCCTTCGACCATAGAAATGGTCACCAATAATGTTAAACCCAAACCTAAAGATATAATAATAGTGGTCAACGGGCTTTGCGGGCGTGCCATATTGCTAATAGCAAGGCGTAATTCTGGTCGTTTAGAACGCGGTAATTTGCGCATAATATAGTTGATAACAAACCCCAAAAACCGCAATATAAAGAATATAACAAATATAGCGCCAACAAACTGGGTGGCAATTGGGCTATAATCGGCAAGTGCCAATGCCCGCCAAACTAATAAAGCCAAAATAACCAATATCGGTATAATAAATTTATAGGTAAAGTGGGTGCTAGAGCTTTCAATATGCGACCTATAAAGGCTGCGAGGTGAAATATTATAAATCGCGGCCAATGGAATAAGCGAAAATAATGCAGATACTAAAAACCCAAAAATAGCCGCATCTAAAAGCGGCATTACAAATATATTGGCATCAAGCGGTAAAGGCAGTAACCCATGCAATACGCTAATGGTAAGAAATGGTATAGCAGCACCTAATATAATGCCAGCCACAACGCCCAACACCGTAATCGCCAATATTTGCAATCCATAAAGCCTAAAAATAAGACCGTCAGTTGCCCCTAAACTTTTAAATGTGGCGATAGATGTGCGTTTGCTTTCGACATATAATTTAACACTATTGGCAATGCCAACACCACCAACCACCAATATTGTCAAGCTTATCAGCGTTAAAAATATGGTTAGTCTTGTGGTCATGGTTTTTAAGTTTGGTGCTGCATTGGTTTTGTCTTGTACTTTAACCGCCAAAAGGGGGAAGTTCTGCTTTAATTCTTTGTTGAATGTTTCAATGGCCTTTTCAGACTTGTCATTCAGTAATAATTTATGATATTCATCAAAAATCGAACCCGTTTCAATTAAACCCGATTGCAACATAGCTTCACGGCTTAATATTATACGAGGGCCAAATGTAAAGGGCGCAGAAATACGGTCAGGTTCACTTTTGATGACGCCGCGTATTTCAAATATTTGTTCGCCAAATTTAAGGTCATCATTGGCACTAATATTTAACCTAAACAATAAAGCTTGGTCAACATATAGGCCAAATTTATTGTCCTTTTTGGCCAATCCTGCTGCGGCTTGGCTTGGGCTTAATTTTTCTACATTGCCATTATTTTCAATGTCTAAGCTGCTAACTAGCGGATATTGATTATCAATCGATTTTGCATCCACTAAAATAGCATTATCTTGATCGACGATCGACCTCGCCATACCCCTAAAATGGGTAACTTGACTAATCTGCCCGCGTGATTTTAAATGGTCTAATAATTTATCATCGGCAAATTGGTTGGTAATTCTAAGGTCAACATCACCGCCCAATAGAACCTGTCCGCTGCCATTTAAACCACTGTTTAAACTTGCCGAAAAAGAACCCACTAATGCGATTGCAAACACGCCCAAAAATATGGCGGTTAAAAATATGCCAAAGCCGCGAACGCCGCCCCAAAAACCACCATTTTTAAAATTAGATAATGTTTCGCGTTTTGCCCATTTATAGGCAAGGCTATTTGTAGAAAACTCACTCATTTACTGCACCTCTGTTTGAAGGTGTAGCTTGCCATTTTCTAATCTGT
>JABSRY010000096.1 GCA_013214985.1 Hyphomicrobiales bacterium | reverse complement strand
AAAAAGTTTTTTATTGAGTGTCGACGCACACATTCGACATATAAATTAGATATCTCCCGCGTTAATGTATCGGGTCGGAGGCCCATTTTGATCCCAGAAAATGATTCAAAAAAGCTTCAAAAAGTGTTAAATTTAATGGCAAAAACATTAATGATAGCGCCGCATTACCTAGAATTGTTGCATCAACTGAAATCAACAAACAGGTTGAAATTATTGTCCTACGTGATGGTGAAGAAGTTGCGCTTGATGTAACGGTTAGCTTGCTAAAAGAAGGCGAAAAGAAAGCGATTGCCGAAATTAGCGATAACACAGAAGATGAAGCAGTAACACAAACAGTTTTAGGGCTAGAGCTTCTAGAGTTAAATAAAACGCTTAATAAACGCTATAAATTAGACCCAAAAACCAAAGGTTTAATGATTGTCAGCGTTGAAGATGATAGCGTCGCTGCAGAAAAAAGGCTTCGCCCAGGTGACCGTATTGTTGCAGCTGCTTTAAAAGATGTAGAAACCTTTGAAGAGCTTAATAAGCTTATTGACAAAACCAAAGACAAAGGCCGCAAACGTATTTTACTATTGATTGAGCAACCAGATGGTAATTCGCGTTCAGTAGCATTGCCGCTAGACTAAAATTAAAGGGGAGGGCGTAATGCTCTCCCTTTTTTATTAACGGAGCATAATATGCAAAAAACTCAAATTATTAAACAAGTCGCTATGCTTTCAGTGGCATTTGTTTTGGCATCTTGTAGTACCTTATCAGCAAGAGAAGAGAGCAATCTCGCCCTAGCCAAGTGGCAAGGTAAAAAAATAAACGACTTCTTTTTTGTCTATGGTAAAGGCGAGTTTCAAGCCAAAAGCAGCCAAGGTATTAAAGCCTATTTTTGGAAGTCACCCACAAGGCGCGTTAGAACGCAAGGTAACTCATATATTGTAAAAGTGGCGGATCCAATATTCCCTGGCCAATTTAGAGATAAAATTATTACTCAAGCAACACAAGATCGCTTTTATCAATGTAAATTACGCATCGAAACCAGCTCAAAAGGCACGATTAAAAACCTAGTCAATGTTACAGGTTCAAACGAATGCGTGCGGCATTTCTCGCTACCCATAGCCGAGCGTAAAGCAATTATAAATGCCCGTAAAGCGGCATATTAACTAACAAAGTCCGATTTTTTATAGCCTTGCAAGTATAATAAAGCCGTTAAATCACAATGGTTAATTGCAACACTAGCTTGCTCGGCGACTACGGGTTTGGCGTGGTATGCAACCCCAAGCCCTGCTTTGGTTACCATGGCTAAATCATTCGCGCCGTCACCCACGGCTAATGCGTCTGCATTGCTAATATTGTGGGTTTTGCAAAACTCATTCATACTATCTAGTTTGGCTTGTTGGCCTAAAATTGGTTCAGCAACTGTGCCGTCTAGTTTACCATCCACAAAATTTAAAATATTGGCGCGGGTAATGTC
The DNA here is from genome assembly GCA_013214985.1 of Hyphomicrobiales bacterium. Taxonomy (GTDB): domain Bacteria; phylum Pseudomonadota; class Alphaproteobacteria; order Rhizobiales; family OSC116; genus OCS116. Next base: position 6,266 of record JABSRY010000096.1, on the reverse strand, counting down.
AAAACCCACCAAGTCTTGCACTTTTTCGGTAAAATAAGTAAATCCACCCGAAACTAATGCCGTATATGCACCATTGGCTTTCATGGTTTGCACTAAGGTTCTTGCACCTTCATTTAGGTGTATTTGTGTATCAAATGCCTTTTGTAAGGCTTCAACTGGCATGCCTTTAAGCAACAAAACCCGCTCACGCAACGCCGCGTTAAACTCTAGCTCGCCGCGCATAGCCCGCTCGGTAATGTCAGATACCCTATCTTTAATACCCACAAAATCAGCAAGTTCATCAATACATTCTTGCCCAATCATGGTGCTATCCATATCGGCAATTAATAGTTTTTTGCGCCTATTTTTATCGGCCAAAAACGCATAGTCAATCGGCAAGTTGCGTATTGCAAATATAATTTCTTCCTCTATTTCGGTAGAAAGTGCATTATTTAGGGCTATTTCTAGTGCTTCATCTTCACTAAGCCAATAAGCTGCAACAAACTCTTGCCCTATAATTTGTTTTATTTTAAGGATAAGATCATCAGAAATTGCCTTTTTATCAATTGGCGTCATTAGGGTAATCAAATTAGTCATGGACGATCCTTTTAAAACTATTAGCGATTATATTTGCGTTGATGAGGCGCATCCGCGTAATATTATTCTTATCGCAGGTGCTACAGCCAGTGGCAAGTCTTCAATCGCTATTTCCTTAGCAAATAAATTTGATGGGGTTATTATTAATGCCGATAGCATGCAGGTCTATAAAGAAATGCAAATTATCTCTGCCCGCCCGACATCCGAGGAAGAAGCACAAGCAGAGCACAGAATGTTTGGCCATATGTCAGCCGCAGATGCCTATTCGGTGGGGCATTGGCTCGATCAAGTATTAGTTGAAATTGTCGATGTGCTCAGGCAGGGCAGGGTGCCAATTATAGTTGGCGGTACAGGGCTATATTTTAGCGCATTGGTCGATGGTATTTCGCCTATACCCACCATAAATGCCGATATAAGACAGTTTTGGCGCGATGAAGCGGCTTTAGGCAATAATGAGAAATTCCACAATCAATTAATGCAAATCGATGTACCACTGGCTGCGCGGCTTGAAATAAACGACGTACAACGCATAACCCGCGGTTTAGAGGTGTTTCATTCAACAGGCCGCAGTCTGTCAGATTGGCAACAAAACGAGCCTCTAAAACAGTTCTTACCCAATATTCCTGGGCTAAACCTGCATAAATTTAAACTACAGCCCGAACGGCAATATTTATACGATCGAATAAATGAAAGATTCGATATAATGGTACAAATGGGCGGCGTTAAAGAGGTCGAAGATCTGATGGCAATGGGCTTACCAGCAGATATGACCGCCCTAAAAGCCATTGGTGTTCGGCAAATTAACCAAGCTTTGATTGGTAACATGAGTATGGATGACGCAATTGAAAAATCTAAGACCGAAAGTCGAAGATACGCAAAAAGACAGATGACATGGCAAAAAGGTAATTTAATTACCTATAATTCGGTTTTTGAGCAAGATATGGAAATAAAATCATCATTTTTCTTGTCTAAAATAATAATTAGCGCTTGACGGATGTAAAAATACCCACTAAAAATCAAAATATATTTTGTGAATTAACGTTCACAAGATATTTTTTTATATTTTGGTTTGAATTCTCTAAAATATCTTGTTTTTTGTTGTAATAAAACGCATTGTAGCGCCAATCATAAAATAAGATAGTTAGCAGAGTTTTAAAACTGCATAAATATGGTTTTAAGGGTGTAAGATTATGGCAATAAAAGCAACTGGTGCCGAAATTATTTTAAAAGCGTTAGAAGATCAAGGCGTCGATACGCTCTTGGTTACCCTGGCGGCGCTGTCCTACCTATTTATGATGCCATTTATGAGCAAGATGCTATTAATCATTATTTAGTACGTCACGAGCAAGGTGCAACCCACGCTGCCGAAGGCTATGCCCGCTCAACTGGTAAAGTTGGCTGTGTATTGGTAACCTCTGGCCCAGGCGCCACCAACGCCATTACAGGCATTGCAGATGCGTTGTTAGACTCTATCCCCATGGTCGTAATTACGGGGCAAGTTGGTACGTCATTAATTGGCACCGATGCGTTCCAAGAAGCCGATATTGTTGGCATCACGCGCTCATGCTCAAAACATAATTATTTGGTGCGCCGCGTAGAAGATCTAGAGCGCATAATTCACGAAGCATTCTATATAGCAAGCTCTGGCCGTCCAGGCCCAGTTGTTGTTGACGTGCCTAAAGATGTTCAGTTTGCCGAATATGAATATGTAGGCGATATTGTAACCGAGCACAAAACTTATAAACCCATATTAGATGCAAGCCCAAGTGTAATTGCCGATGCGGTTAACCTTATTAAAAATGCTAAAAAGCCCGTATTCTATACAGGCGGCGGCGTTATTAACTCAGGCCCCGAAGCATCAAAAGCATTGCGCGAGCTTGTTGAACTAACGGGTATTCCTGTTACCTCTACCTTAATGGGCTTAGGCTCATACCCTTCTTCTGGCGATAAGTGGCTAGAAATGTTGGGCATGCATGGTAGCTATCAAGCCAATATGGCAATGCATGATTGCGATTTGATGATTTGTGTTGGCGCTAGGTTCGATGACCGGATCACTGGCCGCATCGATGCATTTTCACCCAATAGTAAAAAAATTCATATCGATATTGATCCAAGTTCAATCAATAAAATCATTCAGGTAGATTTGCCAATCATTGGCGATGTAAAATCTGTGTTAAATGATATTATTCAACTTTGGAAAGATGGCGATTGTGCTAAAGAGCAGCCTTCACTCGACCCTTGGTTTAAAGAAATCAATGAATGGCGTTCAAAAAATAGCTATGATTATAATAAAACCAAAGACATCATTGCCCCGCAATATGCGATTGAGCGCCTATATGAGCTAACCAAAGATAAAGATACCTATATCACAACCGAGGTTGGACAACATCAAATGTGGGCAGCCCAGCATTTTAAATTCGAAGAACCAAACCATTGGATGACCTCTGGCGGGCTTGGTACCATGGGTTATGGTTTGCCCGCAGCACTTGGTGTGCAAGTCGCGCATCCAGATGCTATTGTTATAGATATTGCAGGTGAAGGCTCTGTTCAAATGTGCATGCAAGAAATGTCTACAGCCATGCAATTTAATTTGCCTATTAAAATTTTCATTCTAAATAATGAACGTTTAGGCATGGTTCGCCAATGGCAACAGTTGCTACATGGCAGTCGTTACTCATCGACCTATAGCGAAGCATTGCCAGATTTTGTAATTATGGCAAAAGCATTTGGTTGCCTAGGCTTGCGTGTTTCAGACCCAGATAAGCTAGACGATACGATTAAAGAAATGCTTGCCTATGATGGCCCCGTATTGGTAGATGTAATGGTAGAAAAACATGCAAATTGCTTGCCGATGATACCCTCGGGTGCATCGCATAACGAAATGATTTTAGAAGATGTGTTGGCAGATACTGAGGTATCAGATGCTGGCAAACGGATGGTATAGGAAACGATATGACAAATGATAAACATACACTTTCTATATTGGTAGATAATGAAGCAGGTGTTTTAGCCAGAGTAATTGGTTTGTTTTCAGCGCGTGGCTTTAATATTGAAAGCCTTACCGTTAGCGAAATCGACAAATCATCCCACGTATCTTGCATTACGATTGTTACAACAGCAACAGACAATGTTATCACCCAAATTAAGCTGCAATTACTGCGTTTAGTGCCCGTGCATAGTGTGGTCGACCTAACATTGGGGCCCCCGCATGTAGAGCGCGAGATGGCGTTGATAAAAGTTGCAAGTGTTGGCCAAAAACGCGTCGAAGCACTAAGGTTAGCCGATGCGTTCCGCGCCCATACAATAGATGCCGCGGTCGATAGCTTTATATTCGAAATTACTGGCTCGCAAGACAAAGTAAACCAATTTATCAAGCTGATGATACCATTAGGCTTGGTAGAAATATCCCGTACTGGTATTGCCGCAATTTCTCGCGGCTCAGAAGCAGTGCATGATTTAGAAGATTAGAATTAAATGATTAATAGAATTAAAACGTATATATAAAGGATATGACTATGCGCGTTTATTACGACCAAGATGCTGACATCAATTTGATTAAAGGCAAAAAAGGGGCAATTGTTGGCTATGGTTCACAAGGTCATGCACATGCGCTTAACCTGCGTGATAGCGGCGTTAAAGATATTGCAGTTGCATTGCGTGCCGATTCTAGCTCAGTTGCAAAAGCTGAAGGTGAAGGCATTAAAGTGATGACCGTTGCAGAAGCCGCAAAATGGGCAGATGTTGTGATGATGCTTACACCTGATGAGCTACAAGCCGAAATTTATTATGCCGATTTAGAAGCAAATATGAAAGAAGGCTCAGCACTTGTTTTTGCACATGGTCTTAATATTCATTTCGACCTTATCGTACCACGTAAAGATATTGACGTGCTTATGGTTGCGCCAAAAGGCCCAGGCCACACAGTGCGCGGCGAATATCTAATTGGCGGCGGTGTACCTTGTCTAATCGCTATCCATCAAGATTATTCGGGTAATGCACATGACCTAGGTCTATCTTACGCTTCTGGCGTTGGTGGCGGTCGTTCTGGCGTTATCGAAACAACTTTCCAAGAAGAATGCGAAACAGATTTGTTCGGCGAACAAGTTGTGCTTTGTGGTGGTTTGGTTGAACTTATTAAAGCCGGTTTCGAAACACTTGTTGAAGGTGGTTATGCTCCTGAAATGGCATATTTCGAATGCTTGCATGAAGTTAAGTTAATTGTTGACCTTATCTATCAAGGTGGCATAGCAAACATGAACTATTCAATTTCAAACACTGCCGAATATGGTGCTTATGTTGCGGGTCCTCGTATCATTACATCAGAAACTAAAGCAGAAATGAAACGCGTTCTAGAAGATATTCAAAGTGGTAAATTCACTCGCGATTGGATGCTAGAAAACAAAGTTGCACAAACTAGCTTTAAAGCAACACGCGCGCGTAATGCAAAACATCAAATCGAAGAAGTTGGTAAAAACCTACGCGATATGATGCCATGGATTGCCAAAGGCGCTTTGGTTGACCAAGCTAAAAACTAGTATTTAATAACAGTTTAAAATCAAACCCGACCCGTTAATTCAGGCCGGGTTTTTTATTTATGAATTTTATAGAGTTATAGAAACTTAAATCGCTAACCAACCATGCTGCATTTTTTTCAAGGCTAAATCATAAACCCAATAATGCCCTTGGTAAGGTTGGTCATATTGCCGCGATATTGGTAACCCCTTCAAATGGCAATATAATAATGTACCAACCGCACCGTGTGAGATAATGGCAATATCACTGTGTGATTTGGCATTGGCACTGATAACCTCTTCATAGGCTTTTACGATACGCTGCTGAGCTTGTTGTGCAGTTTCCCAACCCATTACAGATTTTTCTGGGGTTAAGAAAAACAGGTTAGCAAATTCATCAAACTTATTTGGTTCTACAAAACCTGTACTAGGTCGGTCATTCTCACCCAAATTCTCTAAATACGAAACAGATATATTTAGTGTGTTTTGTAATATCTTAGCCGTTTGGACTGCTTTAATTTCATTACTTGACCAAATAACTCCAACATTTTTTAAAATAGTATATTTAGAAAAACTCATTATGCGAGTTTGGCCAATAGAATTTAACGGCCAGTGAGTAACTTCCACATTTGCATCAATCAATACTTCAGGGTGAGTAATAAATAATAGCTTATTCATGTTTTATCTATTAGTTTTAACCGATAATGTCACCATCATCCCAACCGAAAAACAAAAACCAAAATAAATAGCACTGTTAGCAAGCAATGCCACCATTTTGTTAGCGTCACCCATATTACTTGCTACATAAGCGGCTGTAAACACCAATAGAAAAACCGAAACAGCCATCATATTTTTAAAAAATGCCGCCCAACTAATGGCCGATTTAAAACCGTGTTTTTGAAACGTAAAACCGCTGACCAAAAGGCTTAATCCGCCAACCGCAATATAATATCGCACGTCATACATATAAACACTTAAATAGCCGACAAAAAATATAGAAATTAAAATAAAAACAAATTAATTTATAATTACACTTACAATTTCATCTTCTAGTTCAGATATTGCCTCAAGAAAAGGCCACATCCACTTACGGAATGTCTTTTCGTCGACGCCTGCTGTCGACGCAAGACATTCTGTGGACCGTATGTCTTCAGAAACATACATGCCCAAAGGAGATGT
>JABSRY010000095.1 GCA_013214985.1 Hyphomicrobiales bacterium | reverse complement strand
GGATATTCTCGTCAACTCTGCGGGTATCCAACGCTATGGCACGGTGGTCGATACAGATGAAGAAACTTGGGATGACGTTATGAACATTAACCTAAAAGGCATCTTTTTGGCAGCGAAATATGCCATTCCCGAAATGGAAAAACGCGGTGGTGGATCGGTGATTAACATGGCCTCAGTTCAGGCCTATGCATCACAAAATAATGTAGCAGCTTATACCGCCTCTAAGGGTGCCATCGTGGCGCTAACCCGCGCCATGGCGCTAGACCATGCAGAGGCTAAAATTCGGGTAAACGCCATTTGTCCAGCTGCGATAGACACGCCAATGTTGCGGTCGGCGGCCGACCTTTGGAAAGGTGATAATTCTGCCCAAGAAACTATAGATGCGTGGGGTAAGGGCCATCCAATTGGCCGCGTCGGCCATGTCGAAGAAGTGGCAGCACTTGCGAATTTTTTGGCCAGTGACCTTTGCCCGTTTATGACGGGTGCAGACTTAAAACTTGATGGTGGCGTGTTGTCAAAACTTGGCATCATATTACCCGAATAAGAGCGAGAAAGGAGAAAACTCATGGATTTTAGAAGCAAATTACATCTGAAAACACATATTGCGGATATTATTAATTTTTATCATCCGACCTGCATGGACGCAAAATATGGTGGTTACATTAACCAGTTGCGAGATGATGGCACGATATTTGATCGTATGAGTAAACATTTAGTTGGCACATGCCGGTTTATCTATAACTTTTCTATCGCATCATTGGTTTTAGACAGTGATGAATATAAACAAGCTGCTGCCGATGGAGTTGATTTTTTAACTAAATACCATCGCCAAGCGGATGGTGGTTATGCATGGCTGCTGGATGCGCAAACAGTCAGCGATGGAACCTATCATTGCTATGGCCATGCTTTCGTACTTTTAGCCGGGGCTGGTGCAAAAAAAGCCGGGATAATAGGTGCGGATGCACTTTTAGAGGATATATGGGCGCTATTGGAATTACGATTTTGGGATGCTAAACAGCAACTATATGTCGATGAAATAAAGGCTGGAGACTGGGCGCAAATTGACCCTTACCGTGGGCAAAATGCAAATATGCACATGTGCGAGGCAATGTTAGCCGCTTTTGAAGCCACCAAAAACACGAGATATCTTGACCGAGCAGAAACATTGGCACGCCGCATTTGCATAGATTTAGCAGCTTCTGCCAACGGATTGGTCTGGGAACATTATAAAACCGACTGGTCACATGACTGGAATTACAACAAAAATGACCCGAAGAATTTGTTTCGCCCTTACGGCTATTTGCCCGGGCACTTTGTTGAATGGTCGAAATTGCTATTGATTTTGAACAAACATCGCCCAGCAGATTGGTTAATCCCAAAAGCAAAATTTCTATTCAAATTTGCAATGGATGCTGCTTGGGTTGCTGAAACAGGTGCTATTAATTACGCATTTGGGTTAGATAGAGAAATTTTAGATTCTGATCAATATTATTGGGTATTTTCTGAAACCATTGGCGCGGCTGCACTGCTAGCACTAACCACAGAAAATGAAGATTATTGGGACTGGTACAACCGCGCTTGGCGTTACGCTGACGCGTGGTTTATCGATCACAAATATGGCGGATGGTACCGAGTGCTTGATCACTCTGGCCAGCGCTATAGCAACGAAAAAAGTCCTGCGTCAAAGACGGATTATCACCCGTTAGCCGCATGCTTTGAAGTGTTGGAAGCCATCCAACATGCAAACACACGATCATGAAATAGGGAGTAAAATCATGAAAAACATAATAAAAACTATTTGTTCCGTCGCTGTGCTATACGCCGGCATTGGAGCAACAAGCACACAAGCGGCAGATGACTATAAGTTCACTATCCTGACTCAAACCGGTATAGACAACACATTCTGGCAAACCATCAAACGTGGGATGGATGATGCTTGTGAAGATTATCAGGTCGATTGCCAAATGCTATTCACTTCGGAAAATGGTAATTTGCAAATGCATCTGCAAAATTTAGAAACCACGATTTCGCAAAAAGTTGATGGCATTGCAACAGTTATCGTTGATGATAATTTGTATGATGATGCTATTACCCGGGCCAAAGAAAACAATATTCCATTAATCACTATTAACGTCGATGACACTCAAGGCGCGAGCGGTAGTGATCGTCTTGCATTTATTGGTCAGAACTTGTTTCAGGCTGGTTATGAAGTTGCAAAAGGTTTATTAGCCGGTATGGATAAAGGCGAGCAGCAACATGTATTGCTCGGTTTAGCACGGCCCGGTGAGTCTTGGGCTGAAGACAGAATTGGTGGCGCTCGGAAGTACCTGAAGGAAGCCATTGCAGATGGTTGGAATTTGACTCACGAAACCATCGATTCAGCTAATGATATTTCAGTTACCGGACAACGCATATGTCAATATGTTTTAGGTAACCGCAATACAACTGCGGTGATCGGTTCTGCTTTTTGGTTTGCAGGCGCTGGTGAATGCTTACGTGACATGGGTATAAAACCTGGTGAGATACACATGGCCGGTTTTGATTTAGTACCTATTTTGCTTGACGAAATGAAATTGGGTTATGTCGACCTAACTGTTGATCAGCAACCTTATTTGCAAGGTTATTTGCCAATCCAACAGCTATATTTCATTAACAAATTTGGTTTGTCAGCGTATGATGTCAATACCGGTAAAGCTTTGATCCGTCCAGAGGATGTATCTTCTGTTGAAAAATATATTGCTCTAGGTGTGCGATAACTAATCACCTCAGCGGCTCGACTCATGGTCGAGCCGCAACTTATAAAAATTCTAATATTAATCGTGCTCTTAGGAGAATTTAGCATGCGTTTCAAAAAGATTTTTCGCATAAAGCCTGATTCAAGTGCTTTATTGATGCTTATAGCTATGATGTTTGCATTTAGTTTGATGTCACCCTTCTTTCTGACGTTTGGAAATTTCCAAATTGTGCTGCAACCGATTCCTGAAATCGCGTTGGTAGCTATAGGTGTAACAATTTTAATGATATCGGGAGAGTTTGATCTTTCTGTAGGTTCGGTATTTGCTTTGTCACCAATGGTGATGGTTCTATTAATGTCTTCTGGCGTACCCTTACCAATCTCAATGATTGGCGGTTTAGCCGTAGCCGCTTTGGTTGGCTTTGTAAACGCTGCCATCACTATACGCTTAGGCATTCCCTCATTTATTGCGACACTAGGTATGCTGTTTATGGCGCGGAGTTTGACAATTGTAATTTCGGGCGGGTTTCCACCACCATTTCCACGCGATTTAGACTTATGGTGGATAGTTGGCAAAGTTGATTTGCTACGCGTATCAATATTTTGGCTATTAGGCATCGGTATAATATTAGGTGTTTGGCTGCGTAAGTTTGATTTTGGCAGTTGGATTTTTGCCACAGGCGGCAATCAAGAGGCTGCCCGCGACATGGGGATCAATGTTAAATTGGTCAAGACAACTACCTTTATGCTGTGTTCAGTGCTAGCGGGTCTTGCTGGCATGATTCAAGTATTCAGAATTAAAGCCATAGTACCTTCAATGGGTACGGGCTATGAATTGACTGCAATCGCAGCCGCTGTCATCGGTGGCGCGGCCTTGTCTGGCGGTATAGGTTCAGTTGTAGGCGCGGTAATCGGTGCATTGTTAATTGCGTTTATCGAGAACATCATCATTCTGACAAGGGTCGATGCCAATTGGTTCAGATTTGCTGTAGGCGCAATGATTGTTATCGCCGTTACAATTAATAAAATGGCCCGTGACGCATCCAACCGTTCCAAATTCAAGGATAATGAAGATGAGTGAATTACATCTATCTGTTCGTGGACTGCACAAATGGTATGGCGCTGTTCATGCGTTACGTGGTCTTGATCTTGACATCCCAAAAGGTCAAGTTGTTGGTTTAATCGGTGATAATGGAGCCGGGAAATCCACTTTCATTAAAATATTATCTGGTGTTCATAAACAGTCCGAAGGCCAAATTTTCTTTGAAGGCAAGGAGGCGCATATACGCAAGCCGCGCGATGCAATGGACCTTGGCATTGAGACCATTTATCAATACACGGCTATGGTACCGGAAATGTCCATCGCCAGAAATGTTTTCATTGGTCGTGAAAAACGAAAATGGGGCATACGTGGGTTTGGGTTACTTGATCAAAAAGCCATGGCCAAAGAAGCAATGGAAGCCATTGCTGATGTTGGATTGCATCTACGTTCGGCAGATAATCCGATCAAAGAATTATCTGGCGGCCAACGCCAAGGTGTTGCCATCGCGCGTGCTATGCATTTCCGCTCGCGTATGCTGATATTAGACGAGCCAACCAATCATTTGTCGGTGAAAGAGACCAATAAAGTGCTTGATTATGTGCGCCAAATGCGTGAACAGGGCGTCACAGTCATCTTCATAAGTCACAACTTGCATCATGTGCATGAAGTTACAGATCGGATTGTAGCTTTTTCCCGTGGCGAAAAAGTTGCGGATTTAATGACACCTGACACGGATGTTACTCAGATGATTGATATAATAACTTAAAGTAAGGAACAGTTTGATGAAACGACCTAAAATTGTTGATATTCGGGCAACTACTGTCGCCGTTCCGTTGGAAGCTGCGATTAGAACTTCAAACGGTGCTCATTGGGGTAAGTTTGTGCGTACCATTATCGAAGTTGAAACCGACACAGGCGTGATTGGCCTTGGTGAGATGGGCGGTGGTGGAGAATCTTCTGAGGCTGCGTTTCAAGGACTGAAGCCTTATCTCATTGGTCACGATCCTTTTGAACTTGAGGCGCTATGGTTTAAAATTTGCAATCCAACCGCCAGCCTTTATAACAACCGCACGCAACTCCATGCAGCAATAGAATTTGCCTGCCTTGATATAATCGGTAAAACTCTGGAGCTTCCAGTCTACGACTTATTAGGTGGAAAATTACGCGATGAAGTGGGCTTCGCGTCCTATCTGTTCTTTCGTTACAATAATGCCGATCGCGGTGGAGAGGTGCGCACTGTCGATCAACTATTGTCCGAAGCACGACGCTTAAAAGATAAACATGGCTTCACTGCCCACAAGCTTAAAGCGGGTGTATTCCCTCCAGATTACGAACTTGAACTTTATCGAGCTTTGGCACACGAATTCCAGGGAGATTCTGTGCGTTATGACCCCAATGCCGCTCATTCGGTGGAGGATGCTATCCGGTTTGGACATGCGATAGAAGATCTTAGGAACGATTATTTTGAAGACCCAACTTGGGGTTTGAATGGGATGCGCCGTGTTCGGGAGCAAGTGCGGATACCTATGGCGACCAATACGGTTGTGATCAACTTCGAACAACTTTCAGCCAATATCCTGAATCCCGCGGTTGATGTGATTCTTCTTGATACCACATTCTGGGGCGGCATTCGGCAATGTGTAAAAGCCGCTCAAGTTTGCGATACATTTCAACTTGGCATCGCTGTGCATTCCTCCGGCGAGCTTGGCATTCAGCTAGCAACCATGTTGCATTTAGGCGCAGTGTTGCCCAATCTTGTTTTCACCGCTGATGCCCATTACCATCATCTAATGGATGATGTCATTGTCGGCGGCTTGATGAAATATAAAGATGGCAATATAAAAGTACCAACCGGGCCAGGGCTAGGGGTAAAACTAAATCAGGACAAACTACACCAATATGCCGAATATTACAAAGAAGTTGGCGGCTATCCCTATGACCGGGACCCAGGTCGTAAGGATTGGTTTTCGCTTGTGCCTAACACGCGGTGGGCTAACCCAGCTGTTTCTGTAGAAGATGAAATTAAGCAGTGAGAGGTAATTAAAAATGAAAACTTCTTTTAATTTGGTTGCTAAAATACGTAATCAAGTTGGTGAAAGCCCCATCTGGGACGATAAGTCAAAATGCCTTTATTGGGTAGATATAATCGGTAAATCAATCCATAAATATGATTTTTTTGATGACAAAACGACTATATGGAAGTCAGAAGATTTTCCAACTGCAATCGCTCTGCGGCAGTTCGAAGAAGGGGCTATAATCGCGCTTGGTGGTTGCGTCTCACTGTTTGACTTTAAAACTGGTGACTTCACAAAATTTTGCAACCCCGACCCAACAGCAGGTAACCGTTTGAATGAAGGCCGTTGCGACCCGTCAGGACGTCTATGGGTTGGTTCGATGCGCAACAATCTTAAACCCGATGGCAGCGGCCGCGATATTGACCGCCACAGTGGCGCATTGTTTCGCATTGATGCCGATGGCACGGTTAGCCAACATACAGAATTTGAATTCGGAATATCTAACACTATGGCATGGTCGCCAGATCAAAAAATATTTTATTTTGGTGACAGCCTACGCAACGTAATTTTTGCATTTGACTATGATGCAGATACAGGTGATTTGCACAATCGAAGAATATTGATAGATGGTTACCCTCATGGTGCTCCGGACGGATCAGCTATCGATACGCATGGTTGTTTATGGAATGCACGTTTTGGTGGCAGTCGAATTATTCGTATAACTCCAGATGGTCGCATCGATAAAGAAATAATATTGCCAGTAACAAACCCGACCAGTTGTACTTTCGGTGGTGCAGACCGTAGTACATTATTCATTACATCAGCTAAATTCGGCCTAACTGATGAGCAATTAAAGTCTAACCCCCAAGAAGGCGCGCTGATTTCAATGAAAACAGAATTTGAAGGGATGCCAGATTTTAAGTTTAGAGGATAAACAGTGCAATTAGAGTGCCTAAAACGATTGGCATGCGGGTTAACCACTACACAAAAGGAAATATCGTATGATTGTTAGACAAGAGATAGCCGCGCAAGGACTTTACCTTGGTCGTGTTTGGTCTCCAAAAGCTCAAGGTCCCAGCATAATAACCCTTCGGGATGATATGGTTGTTGATATCACTTCTAAGAAAGCGCCTCTTATCCGAGATATTCTGGAGATGGAAGCACCCCTGAATTATATACTTTCTGCGAAGGGGACCGTCATCGGATCTGCGGCGGAAATAGCATTAGCTCCAGTTGGCGATTTAACCCAAATACATTTTCTTGCGCCTTGTGATTTGCAAGCCGTCAAGGCTTGCGGTGTTACCTTTGCTAGTTCCATGATTGAACGGGTGATTGAAGAACAGGCTGCAGGAGACCCACAAAAAGCCGAAGCTATTCGAGCTCGCATTGCTGCGGTGATAGGTGAAAACTTGCGTGATATTCGCGCCGGGTCGGCAGAAGCCGCAGAAGCCAAAAAAGCACTAATTGCCGAGGGTCTTTGGAGCCAATATCTCGAAGTGGGTATTGGGCCTGATGCTGAGGTCTTTTCAAAAGCACAAACATTATCATCTGTCGGTACGGGTGCAGACGTTGGGCTTCACCCGATGTCTAAATGGAATAATCCGGAGCCCGAAATTGTTTTAGCGATTAACTCAAAAGGAAAAATCGTTGGAGCAACGCTTGGAAATGACGTAAATTTGCGTGATGTCGAGGGCCGCAGCGCATTGCTACTATCTAAAGCCAAAGACAATAATGCATCCTGCTCAATCGGCCCGTTCATTCGTTTATTTGATGCTACCTATTCGCTCGACGATGTCCGGTGCGCCGAGCTAAACCTGCGCGTTGAAGGTCTGGATGGGTATATTTTATACGGTCATTCTTTGAGTGCTTTTGCCCACATTTATAGCCTATATTTTGCACATTTTGAGGGGGGTTTTGAACACTTGCAAAGTAGCCAAAAGCAACGCTATATTCATTTAGT
>JABSRY010000094.1 GCA_013214985.1 Hyphomicrobiales bacterium | reverse complement strand
CCATCCAGGCGCGCTCACCCTTAAGTGCGCACAATAGGGTAGCCGTTATGTTGAACTGCTTTTTTTGGTAAGGTCGCAGACTGAAAAACAGCCTTCGGGCTGAGTTTACACATAACGCACATTGTGCGAACTCACTGAAACGTCTAGTTATTTACAAGTTTGTTTAAATCACTTAATCACTTAATCACTTAATCACTTAATCACTTAATCACTTAATCATTTAATCATATGATCATATAATCATTAAAAAACAATGCTTTACATCTGACTTATTTTTTGAGAACCTTTCAATAAGCCAAAACATAGATGGCTCATTTAGTTTTGAATTTATAGGAGAGTTTAGATGGAAGTTACGGTTGATCGAGAGCCTGTAGACGGAAGGCTTCAAGTGAAAGTTCAATTTTATGAACAAATTATTTGATAAAAGATGAAAATATTTCTTTAAGAGATTTTTCAATGCCCTTATTATATTCTGTGTGGACTGGTTTAGATAAGTTGTTTTAGCTGGGACATGAATCGGCGTATTGAAGTGTTAGAGCACCTCAATACGCCATAAGTTAAACCACCAATAAAAGGCGCCTACTTAGTTACACATCCTAAATATAAGATAACTTACTTTGATTAAGCAAGCTAAAGCTTAGTTATCTTAACAAAACTATGTAGCGCCTTCGACCTAAGGAGCTCATATGCCTACTTATGTAAATGTTCAAGTAACTGTTAACATTAGAGTTAATAACTACAAATTTGATTTCTCATCGTTGCTTGCAACATTTTTTCGCTTTAGTCATTTAGCTGTATTTATTTACAGCTTATTTTAGGGAAAAGGATTATTAAACCGTAGGTTTGATGATAGCGAAGCGTGACCGCCTTGAAAGCAGTCACGCTTTTTTTGTGGCTGTAATTCCTTCGCCCTGTAGACACTCTTTTGATTTTGTATCGGCTTTGCTTACAGATTCATTTTGATGGCCGTATGGCAAGACCAACTTCTGAATTTCGATAGGGCGCATATTTAAGAGTCCACATACTTTAACAGTGGACTCTTGTCCCATATTGGGACTTTTTTGCCTTCATAACCCAGTAGAGAGAGAGGGGGGAGGCAAGCGAAGCGCCCCCTCTTTCTCGGATTTTGAAAAATTACCCACGTACTGTCTTACGTGGGTAATCCAATACCATTCCCCTGAATTCCTTCTAAATGGCATCTCTTGATTGTGATCTCTTTCTTTAGATCTCTTCTTAAGAAAATTGTTTTTTTAGAGCCATGTTTTGATTTCTAAAAACCATTCCTTCTATGACCATGATTAATGATTTTTTTTCATCATCCTCTAGCTGGGTTATGAGGTTTAGTTTTGATATGAGCTGATCATTTAACTTGGGTGCGCTTGAATCTTTACTTATGACTTCAGAGGCTGTTATTCCGTATAACTCTGCAATTTTATCAATTAGTTCGAGTTGAGGTGATTGAGTT
Organism: Hyphomicrobiales bacterium; assembly: GCA_013214985.1. Lineage (GTDB taxonomy): Bacteria > Pseudomonadota > Alphaproteobacteria > Rhizobiales > OSC116 > OCS116. Next base: position 6,296 of record JABSRY010000094.1, on the reverse strand, counting down.
CCTTTTTCATATTTTATGTATGTTGACTTAGCTATTTTCAAATTATTTGCAACATCTTCCTGAGTCAACTTCCTGTTCTTTCTCAGTTCAATTATTCGCTCTTTAAACATGGCAGGTCCTAAAATGAGTTACTTTTCAGTTATTATAGTGCCTGTTTTTGCATACAGGTTATTGACAGTGTGAATTATGAGTCTTAATATGAGTGAAAATTAAGACTTGACAGCTTTTTAGGGATTCACGGAATGACTTCAAATTCTACTGTTTTGCACTCATCAGCAAGTAACTTGCTCTATAAATATTGGATTAAGGGCACGAGAGGCCAATTGGTTCAATCTTCGCTTTCTGGTGATTCTGATTTGAAGGTTTGGGGTGAAAATGCTCCTGATATCCGCAATGCCAAAGAGCTGTACCAAAAATACAATTTAGACAGGGCTGAATTTCCAGTTTTGAATCTCAACACTCCGTTACTCCCTTGTTTTGCTGATAAATCAGTTAACTACGCTAAGCGTATGGGCATGATTGAAATCGATAACATGCGCTTTACGCTAAAATCATCGGCTTTTCAAAAAATGCGCGCGTCTTCTGGTTGGGCTCAACTGCCAACTTTGGCTTCGTTCGATGAAACTAGGGAGGGTTACGATTCCTTTGTTGAATGTGTTTTAGAAGTAGAACATATCCGACTAGGTGAATTTGTTAATCGCGTTCTAGGCCTGCGTCTCGGCACTTCTCGACCATTTGGTCGCTTTTTCTATTCTCATTCTTATCCGCTTTATTGCCCAAAACGCAAGGTAGAAGTGGGTTCCGTCATGTTTGGCGGGAACAAAGACACGATATTTTTTGATATCTCAGGCACTGGCTGCAAGCATGTTTTCACTCATACCAATAAGCAGCGCCTACACCATTGGCTTAAGTTTTTTGATGTGGAAGAATTCACCCGAATAGATCTTTTCTTTGATGATTTTGACGGTCTATTTAGTCCAGAACACGCTTTGATAGCTTACACCGATTTAGCCTTTAATCGCTTTCGTGGTGGTCGAACCCCCAAGGCTGAGCCTAAGTATCAGTATGAAAATGGTGTAAAGGTCATGTTAGATATTATTCGAATAGGTTCGCGTAGTTCGCTTGTCTTCTGGCGTTGCTACAACAAGGCCGCTGAACAAAATTATGATGGTATTTGGAACCGCTCAGAGGTTGAACTCAAACGGATTTCAATTGATGTGTTGCTTTGCGCTCCTGAGTATTTTGCTTCCCTTTGCCCTTACTCGGCCTCGATGAATATTGAAACAGCTTCTGAGTTTGATTTAGTTCGTAGGCAAAAAGCCAAGGCCATAGCTACGTTAAAAAAAAAGACCGACTGGATACGCCGTATGTGTGGAAAGGCAATTTACGATTTGGTCGAAGATTGGGGATTAAGTGCTGAGGAATGTCTCATTTTAATGATTGGGGCAGACTCAGACGGTAACTGTAAACACGGCGGGGCGGTTTCCTCCCCTCCTATATTTTCTGAATTATTGAGGTGTAATTATGTTTAAAGCTATTCATTTAATTTTAGGTGCTAATGCTGCTGAGGGTAAATCTAAGACTACGGGGAAACCATATTCTTACGGTCGCTTGTATCAGCCTACTTCATTTTTTGATTGGGATAATGAGAATGGCCGTGGTGTCAGTTCAGGCGTTAAAACTCCTGAAGATAGAGATGCAATGAAGTGTACTGCTGAAATGATGGACTCTTTGGCATCTGTTGAGCTTCCAGCGTTTCTTGAACTTTCATTGGTTCCTAGTGAAGACGATATTAAAGAATTGATTTGTGAGTCTTTCAAAGTTGTTAGTTATATTCCGATTAAACATTCTGAATTTGAAGCACTGTATAGCAAAAAGCCAACCTCTCTATCTAAGTCTTCTTAAAGGCTATGTCACTGGTGACGGGTATTCAAAACAGGGTTTAGTGATGAGTCGCAATTCAGATTATGAAGCAAGACAGAAAGCTAAAGGGCTTAAAAAAGTCACTGTTTGGATACCTGATTCTAGTGAAGTTGAACTTAAACAAATTGCTCAATTCTGTTGTGAGAATCAGGAATGTTTTCCTTTCATGGTTCGTAGTTCTGTCACTGGTCGAATGAAGAAGGGGATTTAATCATGTCTTGGTGTCGAATTTTAGATGATGACGGTCGCATGTGGGCAATGACTGAAAATCATCCTAGTTGCCCTAATGGTGTGTTAACCATCAGTTCTAATAATTTTGATGGCACTCAAGATTTGTTAGTTTGCGCTGGCTCCTATATTCGCTTTACTACTAACGGTTCTTGCCCTTCTAGTTATCAAACATTACAAACTTCACTCTCTGTCGGCGGGTCGGTTCCTTCCGTTCCTCCATCGGCTCAACCAGTACTATCCTCGGTTGAGGTTTTTTTAATTGTCGGGGCTGCGGCCTCATTGTATGGGTTGGTTTATATTTTTAAACTTGCTCGAATTTCGTTAGGGATATATTTATGAAAAAACGTAATTTGATTGGTTTTACTGCCATTGCTGGGTCAATGGTTTCTTCTGCAGCTATGGCAGCCGTTGATGTTTCAGCACAAGTTGACACCATGATAGCTGATGGAACCTCTGTTATTACTGCTATCGGTATTGGTATGTTTACGTTGGCGGGCGTTACGGTGGTCTTTAAATGGGGTAAAGCTCAATTCTTCTAAACCTTTTTTTTCAATTATAAGGGGGCTTGCTCCCTTTTTTGAGGTTTTATGCTTATCACAGTGGATGATCTATTATGGTTTCTTGTCCTTTTAATCTTGGTCGATTGTGTACGGCGGCTTTTCGATTAACATTAATTCTATCAAGTTTTTCTTCTTTTGCTTCTTATACTCCTCCTAGTGTTGGTGTTCCTCTCGATTTCTTTTTTAATTCTGAAAGTCAGGCTGAAACATTTTCTAAGACTCAATGTGATTCTAATGATTTTTCTTGGGCTGTTTGTCAGACTGGTGTTGTTTGTGCGATAGGTGATCCTGATAATATCACTTGCATTGTCGCTATGTGTTATTTTGCTACTGATGTTAATAATTGCCAAGGCTCTACCACAGACCCTGATATTCCTCCTGACCCTGATAATCCAGACCCTGATAACCCCGACCTTGTTGGTGGCTTTCCTGTTGTTCCTCGTCACTCTGATATTGTCGTCGATGGTTATGGTGACAATTCAAATTTATTGGCTCAACTTAATCGAGAGAATCATTTTCTATTTAGTGGGCTGTCTAGAATTCATGATGAGTCACTTAAAACTAATGCCTTCCTTTATCGTTCTAATCAACTATTAGATATGATTTCTAAAGTGCGTGATTTTGGTGGTGTTGTTGAGGCTATTAAAGAAGCTGCTTACGATCAAGAATATAGGGATATTCTTTCTGATGAGGGTAGGGTTGATCAAAAATGGTTATTACCTCACATAACAGCTAAGCGCCTACTTGATGATGAAATATTATCTGAGTTAAAAGATATAGCTCTTTATACTGATGATATTGGTCATATTAAGAGTATTAATTCTAATATTGATCGTAGGCTAGTTAAAATTCAGGGGTATGTTGATACTTTAAAAGATAATTCTTCAATAATTAAAAGTAATTCTAATTCGATAAAGGATAGTTCTATTGCCAGTGCTGCCACTTTACGGACTATTGATAGTGCCTTGTCTCGTTCTTCTATGATGGCTGTATCTAGATATGATATATCAGACCAAACTGAATCTTTATCTGCTTCTTTACAGGCCATTACAGATAAGACTCAAGCTCAAACGGATGAGTTTAATGCTAGGTCTTCTGAGTTACAAAGTCTTTTAGAATCAATTAAATCTAATACTGCTGGCGGTAATAGTGGCGGGGGAGATGGTGGTGAACCAGATGAAGGTGATACTGCTATCGCACAAGCTTGTTTAGCTTTTACTTGTACTTCTAGCAGTCCAATTTGTTACATGGCCCGTAAGCAGTGGGAGCTAGATTGTGCCAATCAAACAGCATTAACCGACAGTGGGGCACTTGGCGATATTAAATCTCAAATTACTGATTACATCAATGATGATGATAGTAAGCTTTCAAACATTGATTTAGGTACTGTTGATACCGCGTCTTTGATGAGTAAATACACTAGTGGAGCTGGTTTTTCTGCGGGTCCTGCTACTTGTCCAGCCCCTTACATTATTAGCACCATTGTCGGCGATATTCCTTTGGATTTTAAGCCTTTGTGCGATTTAGCTTTCATTGTTCGTTGGTTCATTATTGCATCCGCTACGATTGGCGCGGGTATGTTGATTGCTAAATATTCATAGGGGGTTTTATGCAGTATTTCTTTATTTTTCTCGCGTCTGTTTTTCCTTTTTTAGTACAGTTTCTGACTGCAACTGTGGCCCGTGTTGCGGTGTCGATAGGGTTCGGAACAATAGCGTTCGCTGGGGTAGGGCTTATCTTCGATGCTCTTGTTGATAAATTAAATTCTAGTGCTTCTGTGCTTCCTGTTTATATGGGGTCGTTTATCAGTCTGTTAGGCATTGATACAGCGATTAATATTACTATTTCTGCGGGGTTTTTCTTGATGGTGCTCAAGGGTACTAATAGAGCCGGCGATATGAGAAAGACAGCTTGGCGCAAGCCCGGTGATAAATCTCCAGTTGATTGGGGAGCGTAATGTTAATTTTAAGAACGGGGCTTCCTGGTGCAAGTAAAACTCTTAATTCATTAGTTGATTTAGTTAAGTCAAATGATGGTTCAAGAGAACATTATTATCATAATATTCGTTTGGTCATGTTGGACTTTGATGTATGCAATTCTTTTTCAGGTTGGTTTTATGGTCATTACTTTCCTAATTTAAAAAGTAAGTCTGCACGTACTAAGCTAATAAAAATTATGACTCGGGTTCATAAGGAGGATGAATATGTTTCTTTATCTGATGTTCCGTGGCTTGAGTCGTATTATGAGGCTCATAATCCATTAGATACTTGGCTGTATTGGGTTAGGCGTGTTTATAGCGCTAAGCAAGTTGTACAGATGAATGAATTTATTGAAAACTCGGGTGGCTCTGACAGTGTTATATTTGAGAAATTAAAACAGTTCAATCTTCATTTCACGTATTTCGATAATCCTAGAGAGTGGTTTAAGCTGCCTAAGGGAGTGATAATTTTTATTGATGAGTGCCAACACTTTTTTCCGCCTCGTGGTGTCGGCGCTAAAGTGCCTGAGCATATCTCTGAGTTTGAAACACATCGTCATAAGGGCTGGGATATACACTTAGTCACTCAAGACCCTAAGCTAATGGATGTGAACATTAGACGCCTTACAGGTCAGCACATTCATTTTCATAATGCGTTTGGTGGTGAACGCGTCACTCGTTATACATCTAGTAAGTGCATCGACCCGCATAATTATTTCGATTTACAGGCATCACAAAAGGCGTTGGTTAAACGTGACAAAACGTTTTATGGTTCTTATTTCTCTGCTGAAATGCACACTCATAAATTTAAAGTGCCTAAGATTTTTTATCTTGGTTTACTGTGTATATTCATACTGATTTTGTGCATCTATGTTTTGTTCAAAGTGATACTTCCTCAGCCTGTATCGACCTCTGAGACTAAAAAGTCTGAATCAGTACCTGAGACATCAAAATCTTTTTCCGTTCAAAAGATAACGTATAAGGATAATCTGGCGCCTTCTGAACAAAAGGCTTTAGTGAGCTTTGTGTCTAAATTGACTACTGATGTGTATATCGACGGTTCAATCGCTACCTATGACGTTTATGGGGCCGTTAAGTATGACTATTCATTTTCTAATAAACTGACTGAGGATATTTTTAGTCCTCATGCTGTGGGCTTTACGGTTAAGCAGCTGGGGAGCTGTTTGGTTAAATTGACGCTGTATGACTACACAACGTTTTTAACGTGCGATCCTTTCTATAGAATTAAGCCAGTTAGCGATGATAGTGCTGACAATGGTGACTTCTTTGTAGCCAGTTAGCCTTATTGCCGATAACGACACTTATCGGCACCAAAAGCTCACTCCAAACACCATTCAGGCGCTCTCACCCTTAAGTGCGCACAATGTATATTATGTTAAATAGGCTATATGAGTGTCGATACCTTCAAATCAAGAATGCTCCTTCCTATTGTTTATGACTGTGGTTTATAACCTTTGACAGCACCATCACTGCTTTGACAATAAACCTGAGTTCACACCATTGGGACCTTAGAGCCTGACATCTTACTTTGTGTGATTGCCAGTAATTGTATTCAGCACTGCTTATTCAGAGCCAAGTATCTG
>JABSRY010000093.1 GCA_013214985.1 Hyphomicrobiales bacterium | reverse complement strand
ATTCCGAAAGGTAATAAAGTCCCCATTCAGAGTTGTTCGCACCATTATTAATAGAATGTTTTGCCCAACGCATCTGCACGTTAATACTATTACCCGCATCATCATAAATAGTCGTAGCACCGCCCGCTAACGATTCCTTTAAAAACGCTTCTTCATTCAGCTCGCTAATATTACCCGCGGCAATTAACGGCGCAGAAAGCAATTCAGATCCAGGTACCGATTCTTTAGAATTTGTAGTTTTAGGATATGTCGGCAGGTTCAAACGATAATCCATCGTTGTGGTCTTTTTTGCTGCCAAAAAATCTTTAGAAAACTTAATAACCTCAGATATACTACCCGATGGGTTGCCCGTGGTAGAATCAATAGGGTTACCCTTAAGGTAATAACCCGCTCCATTTACCAAATAACCATCTTTATCGAGCGAAAAATCACCCCGTCTTGTATAGCGATCTACACTGCTAAACACAGGCAAACCATCCGCCACGCCAGAACGTTCAGCAACCACAAAATAACCATCACCGTTAATCGCCAAGCTGGTATCCACGGTCGAGCCAAGCAAATCACCTTGGCTGTCATTCATCGGTCTGGTAAACGCCATCACCGAGCCAGATTGTTGCTGACGCGGGTTAGAAGCAGAAACTATATCCATAAAAGATGTTTCAGTACGCTTAAATCCAATTGTTTGCGAGTTAGCAATATTATCCGAAATATGTTCTAAAGCAAATGATTGAGCCCTAAGACCACTCACCGCTGTTGTCATCGCACCAAAAATACCCATTACATTTCCTTTTACAAAATATATTCAAAAGCCATTTTGGCAAACATTCCGCCAGAAATTTTGCCGCATCTATTATATACCTCAGATTATTCACTCCCCCAATCCGCAGGCCATAACTCAACTCTAACTAAGCACATAGTATGCCAATTTTTTATTTCATATATTTCAATAGCTTATGTCAATTATTATATTAGTCACTAGGCAATAAGCCCTATTATTTGCACCATATCGGCAATATTTTCCTAAGCATCCGCCTCTATTATCTATCGACATTTCATTTTATACTATTAAACTGAACTGCAAATCATAAGGGGATTATATGAAACGGTTTTTAAAACTTTTAGCATATGCAGCAAGCGGCATAATCATATTGTTATTAGTATTAGGTGTGGGTGGTTATTTTTATTTTAAATCTGGCCTAGCAAAATATCAAGGCACCGTTCAAATAGCGGGCATAAGAAATAAAGTCAGCATAACGCGTGATAAAAACGCCCTCCCCCATATAAAAGCCCAAACAATCCAAGATGCCTATTTTGCAATGGGCTATGTGCATGCACAAGATCGCTTGTGGCAAATGCAATTACATCGGCATATTGCAATGGGTCGCTTGTCCGAACTCGTCGGCAAAAATGGCTTAGAAACCGATAAGTTTTTGCGCAATTTGGGCATGCTACAAGCCGCAAAAAATTCATACCATCTACTAAGGCAAGAAACAAAATCCCAATTAGAAGCCTATTCATCAGGCGTAAATGCCTATCTTGCCGAAGATAATGTTCTGCCAATAGAATTTGCAATATTAGGTTTAGACAAACCAAAAAACTGGCGCCCCATAGAATCCGTCGCATGGATGAAAATCATGGCGTGGGATTTAAATGGCACTTGGAACAAAGAATTAGATCGCTTAATCATGTCTGCAACTTTTTCGGCCAACCAAATAGCCGATTTTCACCCTGCATATCCGGGGGATGAGCCATTCATAACCCCAGACCCTCAAGCACTATTCGGCATAAAGTTAAAACCCGTCAGCGAAATGCAAATCACCGAGGCAGAAACAAATCTCAAACTTTCAAACATAATCACCAATCAAACCATAGATGGCATCGGCTCTAACAATTGGGTACTATCAGGCGCATTAAGCGAAACATCTATGCCGCTATTGGCCAACGACCCGCATTTGCAACTAACCGCCCCCGCATTATGGTATCATGTGCATCTAAAAGCACAGGATGGCAGCATTAACGCCATTGGCGCAACCATGCCAGGCGTTCCCTACATTATTCTTGGCCGCAACGATAAAATAGCCTGGGGCTTTACCAATACCGACCCAGATGTACAAGATCTATATGTCGAAAAAATCACCAAGCAAGGTTATTATAAAACGCCAACTGGCGAAGCCGCGTTTATCACCCGCGATGAGGTCATAAAAGTCAAAGGCAGCGACGATGTTAAAATCACCGTGCGCGCAACACGCCACGGCCCCATCATTTCAGATGAATTATTAGATGTCCAAAAAATGCTCGGCAAAGACCATGTCTTGGCCCTAAGATGGACAGCATTAGACAATGATTCAAGAACATTAGATGCCGCATCCATGCTCGCCACCAGTACCGATTGGCTTAGCTTTAAAAATGCCGTAAAACACTTCAAAGCCCCACAACAAAGCCTAGTCTATGCCGATATAAAAGGCAATATAGGCTTCATCGCCCCAGGTGCTGTTCCAATCAGACACCCCAAAAATGAGCTTTACGGCCAATATCCATCCCCAGGTTGGCTAGCAAAATACGACTGGCAAGGCTATATCCCGTTCGATGAGTTACCGCAAAAGTTCAATCCCTCAAAAGGCTATATTGCAACCGCAAATCATAAAATTATCGATGAAGATTATAAATATCATATCGCCAGTAAATGGACTCTACCCTATAGATATAACCGCATCGTCGAATTAATTGAAGAAAAACCAATCCATTCAATGCAAAGCATGAAGACAATTCAGCTCGACCAATATTCCCTATTTCTAGAAAATATGCGAATTCTCCTTGGCAAAAACCTTATAGGCGCAAAGGTTGAAGATAAATCAGTCCGCCAAGCCATTCAAATTATTGGTGAATGGGATGGCATCGCAACCGCGAAAAGCAACGAAATGCTCATCCTAACCCTCTGGATCAAAAACCTACAAACTGCAATATTATCTAGCGAATTCACCGATGAATTGGCCCGCAACGATCAGTTTTTAGAAAATATTTTGATGGATGTAAATGGCTCTAGTAAATGGTGCGGCGCACTTAGTGAAAATAACGGCACACCCCTCACCTGTCAAAACCTAATATTAGAAAGTCTCGACAAAACAGTCCAACAATTGGCCAATAAATTTGGCTCAGATATGACAAAATGGCAATGGAGCGACACCCACAAAGCAGTTGGCGCCCATCGTATATTTGATAAGGTAGCAGGCCTAAACTGGCTGTTTAACATTGTCACCCCCGTTGGTGGCGGCAAAACCACCATCAATGTAGCCACTTATAAAACAAAGGCAGGCAACGTTTACAACAAAACCAGTGCCAAAAAAGTTAAAGAACAAAATCAAAAACCCCCAACAGATTTAACCAATTTATTCAGAAACACCCATGGGCCAAGCCTCAGACATTTGTTCGATCTATCCAATTTAGAAAATTCACTATACATCCATTCATCAGGCCAATCAGGCAATATTTTCTCACCCCATTATGATGATTATGCAGCCCGTTGGGCAGCAGGAAAATATCTTCCATTGACCATGAAAGAAGAAAATTATAAAAAAGATGCGATAGGAGAATTACTGCTAATTCCCAAATCATAAAGTCAATAATATTGATATGACATTCAAAACGCAATTGGCTATAACTACCCCATAGCAATACGGGGTATTTATGGCTTTTTTCAAAAAATTACAATCACTAAATTTTCGTTCAACATCACCTTTTATGATGCTGGCCATTCTCACGGCAGCAATCGCATTTTCCTTTTCAACATGGCGTACCCTACTTAATAATTTCGCCATCGATGTGGTAGATTTTACAGGCTCCGAAATGGGCGCGCTGCAGTCACTACGCGAAGTGCCGGGTTTTCTGGCTTTCACCGCTATATTTTTACTGTTATTTGTACGCGAACAATCTTTAGCCATTCTGTCCGTGGCTCTAATGGGCTTTGGCATTGCAATTACTGGCTACTTCCCTTCAATTTTGGGGCTTTATATCACAACAGTCATAATGTCCATTGGCTTTCATTATTATGAAACCGCAAATCAATCTCTTTCATTGCAACTATTTTCAAAAAAAGATGCCCCCGAAAACCTCGGCAAACTCATTGCCGTCTCGTCTTTTTCAAGCTTAATTGCATATGTGTTTATTTTCATCTTCTTCACAAAATTCGATATTGGTTACAAATATAGCTTTATGTTAGCAGGCATTATAACCATTGCAGTTGCGCTATATGTTTACCTTAAATTCCCAAAAATAGAGGTTGAGCACGAACAGAATAAAAAACTAATATTAAGAAAAAGCTACTGGCTTTATTACGCATTGGTCTTTATGGGCGGCGCAAGACGTCAAATATTTGTAGTTTTTGCAGGCTTCCTAATGGTCGAAAAGTTCGGCTTCACTGTACCCGAAATAGCAACGTTATATTTCTTAAATGGTGTTTTTAACATTTACTTAGCACCAAAAATCGGCAAGCTTATTTCCAATTGGGGCGAAAAACGCGTCTTAACATTAGAATATCTAGGGTTAATTCTAATTTTCATCGGCTATGGCTTTGTAGATAATAAATGGTTTGGCGTGGCTTTATTCATTGCCGATCACGCATTTTTTGCTATGGCAATTGCTCAAAAAACTTACTTTCAAAAAATCGCAGATCCAAAAGATTTCGCACCAACAGCAGGCGTTGCATTTTCAATCAATCACATTGCAGCAATTTTCTTACCCGCAGTTTATGGCTTTATCTGGATAACATGGGGCTCATCCTACGTGTTCTTTATTGGCGCAGGCTTTGCAATATTATCCCTTATACTAGCCCGCCTAATTTCTAACGAGCCAGAAGCAGGTAACGAGTTTGTATGGTCTAAACCAATCAAACAATCATCCCCAGCCGAATAAAATCCACTGCCCCATATACACAAATCAAAAAAAACCTAGCTGAATTTCTCAACTAGGCTTTTCTTATATATATCTAAGAATGGGCTTAATCTAATCGACCCGATGCATGTGCAAGCATTAAATAAATTTTCCCAGTCTCACTAGAAAGATAAGTATCAATCAACATACTATCACGGTCTTTTTCATAAACCTTGGTAAGTAAATCTTCAAAGTCACCAATATAACGGTCAACATCACGTTTAAAACCGCCATCATTCTGGTATTTCAAACTCACTTCATCAAATAATTTTTGCCCACGTAACGTATATAATCTGCGGGTAAACACATTGCGCTCACCATTCCTATATCTGGCCCATAACTGGTCAGGCGCTTCATGGTCAAGCGCACGCGCTAAATCCAACGATATCGCGTTCAAACTTTCAACCGAGTGCAATTCACTGGTAGAGCTCGCAGCTTCACTACGGGTCGGCGCAACAGGTTGCACAGGCGCTACCCGCTCTTGACGCGGTTGCAAATGTGCGGGCAATGGCTGATTGTCCGATGCCCGAGATAATAATTCAGGCATTTCCCATTTATTTTGTGCGCCTCTATTAGCCTGTTCTGGCTTTCGTGTTTGCACTGGGTTTACAGGGCGTTGTTGCTGCACTTCACGTTGTCGCACACCTTCGCGTTGTTGCGGTTCACGATATTGCGGCAATTCGCGCTGCGTAACATTTTCCTGCGTCGAAAATCTTCTAGATGGCGCCAAATCATCCAACCTATTACGTGGTGCAACTTGAGCTTCATTTAATCGGCTATTAGTCTGCGGTGGTTGTGTTTCAAACTGGCTCACAGGTGCCTTTTTCTCACTCCTCATTCTGTCTGACCTGCCACGCTCAACAGATGACCTATCCATCGCAGTTGACCGCTCAGTAGCCCCATATTTATAGTTTTTATTATCAGCAACAGGCAAAGCCACATCCCTCATAATGCTCTGTTGTTGCTGTATAGGGGTCGATACTACAGATCCTAAACCACCAACAGTCCTTGCCAACTCACTTAACGCATGCACTTGGTCATCTATATAAGATTGCATTTCAGACAATGCTTGTTTGGCTTCGTTTGGCATATTTGCCACTTGTTCAGCAAGGTTATGGCGAGTTGTTTCCATTTCTCCACCAAGTCGCCCAGTAATTTCACCCAAATTATCTGCAGTACCCGACAATTTCTTGCCCGCTTCTTCAATTCTAACAATAATATTGGCAATCGATTGTTCGTGGCTTTGTCTAACTTTAAGCAAACTCGCTTCAGTATCACCGACCGCTGTTTCTTTAAGCAATTGCATTTCTCTATGCATCATCTCTGTAATGGCATTCGCTTCGTCTTTTAAACCAGCACCCATAGTCTGAGATTCTTTAAGCAGCATTCCTAATGCATGCTGCACTTCTTGCTGCGAGCCACTCATAATATTTTCAATATCGTTACGTAATGTACTTGTAGCCGCAAAGCTGCTCTCGCGTAATAATTCTAATAATTTCTGCGTTTCGGTAGATGCAGCATCACGAATATTGCCCATTTCACTTTGCAATATATCGGCCGATTCTTGTGCCGCGCTGCGTATCATGGCTTGCATATTAGCACTGCGGTCTTCCGCATTAATAAACGACTTATCAATAACCGTAGCAAATGATGAAAGTAAATTATTAATTTTCTCAGCATTTGTTAGCAAACTTTCAGCCGAAGAAGACAAATGCTCATGGCGGCTTTGTAATGCAACATTAATTTCTTCATTGGCTTTTAATATCGCAGTGGTTGCGTAGCCAAGTTCAGTAGTTTGGCGCGTAAAGTTGCCGCTAATTTTATCAAGTTTTGTGGTTGTGGTAAGCCCGACATTACTAAGCTTGTCCGTCACACTTGATAAAGTACTCGTGCCCGTTTCTAATATGCTAGTAACATGTCCAATATCATCAATTGTCTTATCCAACCCATTTTTAAGCAGGTTTGTTTTATCCGCAATACTAGTGCCAAGCTTGTCTAAACGCGTATCCGCCGTTTTTGCTAAAGCCGTAAACCGTTGATCGGCAGATTGAACAATTCTAGAAAAATCAAAACTGCTTTCTTTAAGACTATCCAAAATTTTTGGCAACCGCGCTTCTAAGTCATCGCCAGTAATTGCCATCAAGTCACGTTCTGCTTGTAAGTCAGCTATTATCTTATGAAATATATTTTCATTATTCTTATAAAAACCTTGAATATTACCAACTTCATTTCTAAATTTATTTTCAAGCGTTGTTGCTCGGCTAATCGCGCGGTCAATGCCGTCGCCCATTGCAGCAACCTCGCGCCTAACCGCTTGCCCAATAGTCGCGATAGACTCGCCCGCCATATCTTCAGGCTGGGTTAAATGCAAAGCAGTATATGCCAACGATAACGAAATCTGATGTAGCTCACGTGCACGCCATAAAAAAACAGCAACCCCCCAACTTAAAACACAGGGTATAAACAACACAGCAGCAATTGAAACCAAAATAGGCAATGATGAAAACGAGATAGCGGCAGAATCAATCACACAACTGCTAAACAGGCTTAAACTAACCGCCACACATAAAATAACCCACGTAACGGAAAAAACCAGAGCAGCAAAAATGGGCTTCTTACTCGCGTCACCCTTAATTTCTTCCAGCATCTGGGCGGCATGTGCAATATCATCATTTGCCGAACCCGATAATTTGTTAAAATGCTTGTTTTTTTCATTACCACCACTACGTTTAGGGCGGTTTACGGTGTCAGAAAAATTAGCAGATGCTTCCCGCTTTGGGCCCGCGCCTAATCTATCACGCTGTTTAGGTGGCATTGGCGTGTTCTTATTAATAGTCTGCTTTGGTTTATTTCTATTCAT
>JABSRY010000092.1 GCA_013214985.1 Hyphomicrobiales bacterium | reverse complement strand
CGAAATTTGCAACATTTGATCGTTGGAAATTAGATATTGGTTCGCGCGAACTCATAGATGAGAATAATGTCAGTTATGTATTAAGCACGGCCGAATATATGTTATTATCGGTATTTTTATTGCACCCTAATGTAGAGCTTAACCGTGACCAGTTGCTAGATTTAGCGCGGGGCAGAGAAGCACAATTATTTGATAGATCAATCGACAATCTAGTAAGCCGCTTAAGGCGCAAGGTAGAACAAGATATTAAGAAACCAAATTTAATAAAAACGGTTTGGGGTAAAGGTTATATTCTAAATGCCGATGTGGAGTTGACTTAATGCAGCTTTTACGCAAATTAATGCCTAAAACATTATGGGGGCAATTGGTGTCGTTATTATTGCTTGCCATGTTTTTATCGCAAGCAATCGCCTTGTTTATATTTGCAGATAAAAGACAAATCTACATTAATAGTGTAGATGAGGGCGATCTAATTGGCAGAATTACCACCATTGTTAGATTGGTCGAAAACACCCACAGAAATACAGCCCGCCGCATTATTTTAAATGCAAATAGGCATAATATGGGCATGCAAAGAATAAAGTTACGCTTTGCGACTAGCCCAGCAGTCGGCAAAATGGAGCATCCAAAATATTCTGAAGAATTACATGAAAAAATATCAGAAAGGTTGGACGACAAACCCCGCCAAATAATAGTTCACTCTTTTGGCCCAGCTAGACGCACATTTTTAGGCGATGGTATGCCTGCCAATATTCGAATAAGCGTAAAAATAAAACCAAATCTTTGGGTAATTGCAAACTATAATAATAGAAGACCCCCAGGTGGTTGGATGGCACCTTTGTTAATGACCATGCTGTTAATGATGATTTCTATTTTAATAGTAGTGTCTTTTGTGGTGCGAAAATTAACCAAGCCACTAGGTGAGCTTGCTAAGGCCGCTAATGATTTAGGGCGGGGTATTAATGTTGCTGCATTAAAAGAAAATGGTACCGAAGATGTGCGTAAAGTGACGAGGTCATTTAACCAAATGAATGATAAAATAAAACGCTTTGTCGATGATAGAACAAAAATGTTGGCTGCAATTTCTCACGATTTACGAACCCCCATCACGTCGTTACGTTTACGCGCAGAATTTATCGAAGATAAAGAAATGCAGAACAAAATATTAGAAACCCTTGAAGAAATGCAAATGATGACAGAAGCGGCACTAAAATTTGCAAAAAACTCCAACATAAAAGAAAAAACAAAAGATACAGATTTGGCGAGTTTATTAGAGGTCTTAAGTAGTGATTATCAGGATATGGGCAAGGCAGTTAAACTCAAAAATGTTGAACATAGTCAACAGATAATTTTACCATTAAGAATGCAAGCGATGAAGCGCGCTATCCGAAATTTAATAGATAATGGTCTTAAATATGGCGAACAAGTGACCATTGATTTCAAATTAAACAGTGATAAAAATTATGCAAAAATATTCATAACAGATCAAGGTACTGGCATAGATGAAGCCGATTTTGATGTGGTCTTTGAACCTTTTTACCGGCTAGAAAAATCTCGAAATAAAGACACAGGCGGGGTGGGGCTTGGGCGATCAATCTCGCGCGATATTATCAGCACGCATGGTGGCGATATTGTTTTAAAAAACATAAGAAAAAACGGCGTCGTGACTGGTTTAGAAGTAAAAATAAACCTGCCAGTTTAATTTTTAAGATTAAGCTTAGACCCCATAATTTCTGGCTTATAAAATACCCCATATTGCAGGCTATTGGCAATCATATGTGCCTTTTTCATAATATGCGGCACGGCTTCGGAAGTGCAACAATGTTTTATAGATTTTTCAAAAGTTTTTAACCAATGTAAAAAATCACTTTGTTGTAAACCCGTCAATTTTGTATGGGCAGGCATTGGCCGACCATTAAATCGATGGGTTTTCAGTAAAATTGCTGACCAAAAGTTGCACATTTTATCCAGATGTTCATCCCATGTTGCAGACATTTGGTTGTGGAAATAATGCCCCAATATTTCATCATCATGAACCACATCATAAAAATGCAATACAAATTTACGAATCACCACTTCATCAATGCCCATATTGGCAAAATCTTCGGCTGTTGGGTCGGCTGCAGATGTCATATTATTCTCTAGTTTGTTTTTATCCATATAGACGGTAAATATAGATGGCTAATTTTATAAAGCAATGGTGCAAAATGTCGCAATCTTAGCGCAGTATAATGGTTCTATTCTCATCTATAATAATACGGTGTTCCGTATGGTGACGAATAGCCCGAGAAAGCACACGGCGCTCAATATCACGGCCTATCGCGATAAGCTCTTTTGGCACCATGGCATGGGTAATATGCTCAATATCTTGTTCAATGATTGGGCCTTCATCCAAATCCTTAGTCACATAATGGGCGGTTGCGCCAATTATTTTAACCCCCCGACCATAGGCTTGGTGATAAGGCCTCGCGCCCTTAAAACTGGGTAAAAATGAATGGTGAATATTTATTATTCTACCCGAATATTCTGCACTAATTTTGTCAGATAAAATTTGCATATATCTCGCCAAAATAATCAGACCAGCATTTTCGTTTTCAATTATTTTGCGGAGCTTGGCTTCTTGTTGGTCTTTTGTGTCTTTACTAATGGGTAAATGATGAAACGGCAGATTGTTAAAATCTGCGATACGCTTGGCATTTAGGTGGTTAGAAACAATAGATGTAATTTCTATATTTAAACTGTTTAAGCGGTATCTATGTAAAACATCTTCAAGGCAATGGTCGAGTTTCGATACCATCAGCAAGGTTCTTATTGGTTTATTTGCATCATAAAACGTAAATTCAATATTATACTTATTAGCGATATTATAAAAAGTCTCAGCAAGATAGCGAGTTAAATCATCAATATCTGCTTTTAAATTTTCGGCCTCAATGCGCATAAAAAACTGTTTCGAATTTGCGTCGTTAAATTGCGTGCTTTCTATAATGTTAAAATCACTATCATATAAAAAACGAGTAACATCAGCAACAATGCCCATTTGATCTAAGCATTTAATATTCAAAATTATTTTTTGTGTCATTTTACATTCTTATAATGTTGCCAATGTCAGCAAGCCACCGATTAAAATGATAAACAAGCTGAAGGCAATTTTAAAACCATCAATTGCGCGAATGTAAAATATTTTATATTTGTTAGATAGCCCTAATGTCATTTTTTTAAATATTTTTTGCACCGATACAGCAAAAGTAGCAACAATGGCGATGGTTATAAAAGTGCCCAATGCCATTATAAATGTTGCAAAAATAGCGACCCAATAAAGCGCCAAACTATGGGCTAGTATAAGAATAATCAACGCGCCAGTACAAGGACGAATGCCAATAGACGCTATAGTCAGTAATTTTTGTTTAATGGTATAACTAGGGCGCGGCGCGAGGAAATGTTCATGCCCACATCCACAATCCTCATTATGTTGATGATGTTTAGATTTGGGGTGGCGGTTCAAGGCTTTTTTAATATTTATAAAAAGCAAATAAACCCCTAAAGATAGGATGAGCAGATAACTGAACAACTCAAAATATGCAAAATTTTGGTTGATTTGTCTGATAGAGCTTTTAAAAATGAATAAGCCAGTAAAGACTAAAATTATCGCTGTTATCGCTTGCATCATGGATGCAAAAAAGGCAATTTGAATGTCTTGTTCAAGTTCAGCCTTACTGCTTAAAAGATAAGCAGAAATAACCGCTTTGCCATGCCCAGGGCCCGCCGCGTGCAATAAACCATATAAGAAGCTCAATAAAATTAGTGAAACCGAAATAAAAGCAGCCTTATCTTGCTTTAGGCTGCGCAAATTTTCTGTCACTTGATTTAGGTATTGAGCTTGCAGCGCTCTAATCTTCCGAACCGTTGGTAATAATATTTGGGGGATATAGGCATTACTTTGCTCTATATTAGAGTTTTGGCTTGGTCTAAAAACATTAGCGGCATTGGTCATTTGAATATTAAATAAAACGGATATGCAGACCAATAATATCGTCATTATATAGTTTAGTTTTATATACATTTTATGCCAACAAATTCCGCGAATTTTGCTCCAAATCCTTGATTAACAGTATCCAAGCCAAAGGCGTTTTTAAGCGCATTTTCAATATTTTCATCCACTTCAGCTTGTTGGGTTCGGATAATCGAACAACCTGTCACATTATCGCCAACCAGTTGGAGGCTCGGTTTTTCTGCCAAATTAAATGCAGTGTAATATTCTTCGTCATATATAGCAAATTTGAGTTTGTCATCAATAGTAACGGGTTCGGGCAGTTCAAGCGTAAATTCAAAAGTTAAACGACTATCCTCAAATTTGGCATCAATTTTTGTAATTTCTTTGAGGTTAATTTCGGTGTCATTTTTAACAAGATGGGTAAAATAGCCTAACTCCTTACTGGCCTCCATGGTTTCTATCGCCAAGGTAGTTAGCTCATCGACACTTAATAATTGGTCCTTATTGTCGTCATAGTCACCTAGCAATAACAGGCTAAAATTTTCATCAAATTGCCATATATAAGTTAACGAGGACAGTTGTGTTATCTTACTTTGGTTTAAGTTAAATTTTATTTGCGCATCAATTAATATATGCGGGTGGGCATTTATAGTTGATATGGGTGCAATAAATAAAATAAATGAAGCTAATATTATCCATTTTCTTAACTTAAACATGTTGTCAGTTTATCCGCCATATTTTTAATGAGTGTGTAATAAGAATTAGCCTCTAACTCTAAGTCAAACCCTAAAGGATCCCAACTGTTTA
Organism: Hyphomicrobiales bacterium; assembly: GCA_013214985.1. Taxonomy (GTDB): domain Bacteria; phylum Pseudomonadota; class Alphaproteobacteria; order Rhizobiales; family OSC116; genus OCS116. Next base: position 3,095 of record JABSRY010000092.1, on the reverse strand, counting down.
CCTTAGTTTTAGGGTTTTTCTTCACAATTATTTTCGAAATTTTGTCATTAAATTGTGGCTCAAGCATGACACAAGTAATGCTTTTATCTTCTGATAAATCGAGTATGTCTTGCATTTTCTTTGCCGATAATTGATGGCTTTGGGAAGGCGTAACCGCAATAGAGTGGTTAAGGCCAAAATTTTCGGTAAAATATCCGTAGGCATCATGATAGGAAAAGAAGTTTCTGTTTTTTAGAGGTGCTAATTTTTGCTGTAAAGACAAATCTAGCTTCCTTAAATTGCTAATTTGTTGTTCGGCGTTATATTGATATTTAACCGTATTATCTTTATCTAATTTCGACAATTGTAATGCAATTTCTTGCGTCAGTATAATTGCATTGATGGGGGATAGCCAAATATGCAGGTCATATGCACCATGATCATGATTATGCCCATGTTCATCATGGTCTTCATCCATATTATGGGCATCTTCTTGGTGTTCTATATTTAAATGTGCTTCATTAGCGAGTAATCTTATGGGTTTTAAATTAGCGAGTGAAAATGTTGGGATGTTCGCCGCATTCGCAGATAATAATTTATTCAAGCGAGGTTGGAAATTTTCATGAATTCTAAAAATAACATCTGAATTTTTAATTTTGCGTATATCAGATGGTTTAGGTTGATAATCATGGGGGGATACTGAGAAACTGACCATAAGTTTGTGTGGGTTAATGCCTTGGTTAACACCTTCTACTAAATAATATATAGGTTTTATGGTGCTTAAGATGTTGAGTTCGGCATTAGCGGAATTGGCGCTAAGAGAGGCCAACAGGACGAATAATAAGCTTTTTCCAAGTTTCATAATATTTCCCAATGTTATAATATAACATTTGTATAATTGTTTAATCTTGCCAAGTCAAGTGGTATGTTATAACATAACATTTAGGAGGCGTTCATGTTATCGCACGATCATAAGAAATGCATAAATAAGTCCATTAATTTGGCACATAAAATTGCCAATAGTAAAGCTGCAAAACTAACACCGCAAAGGTTGCAGGTGTTACGCATCTTGCTCGCAGGCCATAAGGCGCTAGGCGCATATGATATTTTAGAAATAATGCGCGAGCAACAATCCGAAGGGCAAAGCAGGCCACAACCACCGACGGTATATAGAGCATTAGAATTTTTACTAAATCTAAATCTTATCCATAAAGTAGAGAGCCAAAACAGTTATTACGCCTGCATGATTGAAAAAGATGTGAATGAGCAACATTTGGCGCAAGCCTTTATATGCGATAATTGCGGAAATGTCGAAGAAAAGATAGCCGAGACAGGCGCAAGAAACCTGTATGAAAAAGCCGATAGTTTTGGGTTTAAAATTGAACATGTTATTATGGAATGTCGCGGTATATGCGCATCTTGCCAACTGGTGTAAGGGTTAAAAGTGAGCGAAACATTAATTAAAGCAAGTGGTGCCAGTCTAAATCTGTCAGGCAGAACGATTTTATCGAATATTAATTTCGAAATTAAAAAGGGTGAAATTGCCATATTCGTAGGGCCAAACGGGGGCGGAAAAACATCACTGGTAAAAATGTTACTAGGGTTGCATTCGCTAGAGGATGGCAAAATATACCGTAAAGCGGGGCTGAATATTTCTTATGTCCCCCAAAAATTCGAAATCAGTCCCTTTTTACCGTTAGACGTCAAAAGGTTGCTAACATTATCCAAACAGTATAGTGCAACAATTTTGTTAGATGCGCTAAAAATCACGGATAGCGAGCATTTGTTAAATGAGCCTGTAATTAATCTTTCTGGCGGAGAGCTGCAACGGGTTTTAATCGCAAGAGCCATGCTTTCAAAACCCGATATTTTAGTGCTTGATGAAGCATTGCAAGGGGTTGATAAAGCAGGCGAGGTTAAACTTAACAATAGAATTAGTGAATTTTCAAAAATCAATAATACCGCAATTATTATGGTGTCGCATGATTTACATTTGGTAATGAAATCGACCGACAAAGTATATTGCATCAATGGCCATATATGTTGCCATGGCATGCCGGAACAAATTCAAAAAATGGATGAATTTAGAAATATATTTGGGGCGCTGGTCGATCAATTTGCCCTTTATCATCATAGCCACGATCATAGCCATGAACATGGTGAAAATCACGATCATAAACCTTCGTAAATGAGTAAAATATGCTAGAAATTTTTGATGATTTTTTTGTAAGAGCGATGGTTGCAGGCATTATGGTGGCATTTGTTGCTGGGCCATTTGGTTGCTTGTTAACATGGCGGCGCATGGCATTTATGGGCGAAACCATTGCCCACTCTTCTTTATTGGGTGTCGTGTTGGGCATAATTTTAGGTATTTTGCCCCAATATTCCATCATCATAGTCGCGATGATCATGGCATCGGTGCTATATTTATTAGACAAAAATAAAGGTTTAGGGCGCGATGTTTCACTAACCGTTATTGCGCATGGTGCGCTAGGCGTTGGTTTGTTTTTAATTAGCTTTATGCCCGATGTAAGAATAGATTTAGAAGCATATTTATTTGGTAGTTTACTAGCCATAGACAGCTCAGATTTACTGATGATCTTCTTTGGCGGTGGTTCCATATTGTTAATTTTGTTATATTATTGGCGCTCATTAGTCGCGCTAACCATTTCGCCCGATTTAACCAAAGCAGAAAATATAGCCAAACCACATGCAGAATTTATATTCACACTTTTGATTGCCGTTTTAGTCGCCATAACCATGAGAATTACGGGTTTGTTATTAGTCTCCGCTATTTTAATCATACCAGCGGCAGCGGCTCGGTATTTATCGAATAGTCCCGAAAAAATGGCAGTCATTGCATCTATCATTGGCGTATTATCGGTTAGCGGTGGTCTGTATATTTCATTAATTGGCGATATTGCAGGTAATGCATCCATTATCGTTGTGGCTATATGCTTGTTTATTTTGAGCTTTTTGGCTTCAAAAATTATTTTTATTAAAAATTAACTTAAATGGCACAAATAGACTGAATTTTTTGCTATACTCTGAGTCTTTGAAACTCCGAATATTGTGTTGACGTTTTGATTTAAATAGATTCTCTATTGATTATGATA
>JABSRY010000091.1 GCA_013214985.1 Hyphomicrobiales bacterium | reverse complement strand
TTCCGAGATCAAGTTACAGATAATTTCCGTATAATATCACATCAAGACTTTCGGGTCTTGGAGTGAGGCGTGTATACCATAACTTTATGGAGAAACTTAATGTCTGAAATTATAACTGCAACAAAAAATGAATGGTTAGAAGCGCGTCGAGAATTATTAAAAGCTGAAAAAGCACTTACCCATGAAAATGACAAAGTTGCTGCACAGCGCCGTGCTTTGCCATGGGTGAAAATTGATAAACAATATATGTTTGAAACAGAAACTGGCGAAGTGAGTTTCGCTGATTTGTTTGGCGATAAAAGCCAGTTAATCATTTATCACTTTATGATGGGCGAAGATTGGCAGGAAGGCTGCAAAAGCTGTTCATTTTGGGCAGATACCTATAATGGACTATCAGGCCATTTAGGTGCGCAAGATATTGCATTTGTTGCAATTTCCAAAGCCACTATTAGAAAAATAGAACTTTTCAAAAACCGAATGGGGTGGGGTTTTGATTGGGTATCTTCTGCGCCGAATAACTTTAATGCCGATTTTAACGTTGGTTTTGGTGATCATTACGATATGCCAGAACGTATGACTTATAACTTTAAGCAAATAGATAATATCCAGATGGATGAAATGCATGGAACCAGTGTGTTTGCCAAAGATGATAAGGGTAATGTCTATCATACATATTCGACTTACGGGCGTGGTTTAGATGCTACAAATGCAGCTTATCGATATATCGATTTGACACCAAAAGGCCGCATGGAACCAAAAGAAGGAAACCCGATGGTGTGGGTTAAACATCATGATAAATATTAGGTTGGAGGAAGATTGATTTCAAAAATTATTTTCATCTGCCTGACATTAATTTGTTGGATTTATGTATGGTATGGTGAAATGGGCGACATGACAGCATTTCATATTTTCATTATGTGGTTTCTAATGATGATTGCTATGATGCTCCCCACTCAACTGTTCCTCTATTGGACAGTACCAAATTTAAAGCAATATTTAAGTGGTTACATATTTTCATGGGCAGTTTTTTCAGTATTTGCAATGATTCTACAACTTGTATTTATGAATTTGGGTTGGTTAGTTCATCAAAAATTGAATCCGGAAAATGTTGTTTTGTTTCTGCTATTGATAGCGGGGATATATCAATTTGTGAATTTCAAGAATGGATTGTGCGGCTTTAAACCTAAAAACAGCAAATTAAGCGATGGCATGAATGTTGGCTGGCGTTGCATTGGATCTGGTTTTTGGCTTACATGTCTTTTGTTTGTAGGTGGCGTGATGAATATATATATTTGATTGTTGGGTTGGCGTTGATAGGCTTTGGAGAAAAAACAATTGCAAATACTAAACTGTTTAACTTGACGGTTGGCTTCGCTATTTTGGGATATGCGATATTCATATTATTGACGTGATGATCCGTAGTGATATTTATACCCTATTCCTTTCGCTTAGAAGGCAGTTCGAACGATTTATGTTTGCAGTTCGTTACAACTATGGGTATCCCTGCATAAAAGGACTGTTTGTAACGTGGCCATCTACCTTTAGGTTATGTATATCAGCGATTTCAGTTCGCCCGCTTTGCTAAAAACGATGTTTTTCATTGCTCATTTAATATCCTGATTCATTTGTTCATGAGCAGGAATGGTTCTGTCGCAAAGATTTTAGGTTTTTATTGATATTTTCATCTGAGCATATAAACATCTTAAAACTAGCAATAGATTTAGGTTACCTTGATGATATCATTTTCAGGCAGTCACTTCCCCAAAGACGTCATTTTATACGCGGTATTCTTTTATGTTCGCTATGCGGTTTCTTATCGTGATTTGGAAGAAATTATGATGGAGCGCGGCGTGACTGTGGATCATGCAACCCTGAACCGATGGGTTATAAAATATTCACCTTTAATTTCCAGTCAAGCACAGTGCAGAATTGGTGAATAAGCCGCTTGACCAGTTGGACTGGGAAATGACCAAAGAGGGCGTTGGGTTTGCGGCGCTCGAAGGTGATCGGTTTGTTGAAGCATATATGGCTATGGTGAAATTGCCAGCTGGGTTGAACAGCCCGTTGCATATGAAAACGGCCAATATGTTTGGGCTGGTTGTCAGTGGTACAATTGTCAATATAAAGGCAGGTGCAGATGATGCGACAGGAGTGATGCTCAATGCAGGGGCTTATTATAAGATTCCGGCTGGTGAGACACATGTTAGCAATTGTGTGTCGGATGTGGATTGCGTTACTTTTTTATATCAGGATGGTAAGTTTGATTTCTTGCCAGTTAAGCCATGAATGGCGCTGCACAGGGAGCGTTTAGAGCGCTCGCTGACCCAACTAGACGAGCGATTTTGATGAAACTTAGCCATGAAAATTTATCTATTGGCACGATTTCTGACCAGTTTCCGATGACGCGGGCGGCGGTTAAAAAGCATCTGAATATATTGGAAGAGGGCGGCTTGCTGAGCGTACATATTAATGGCAGAGAGCGGATTAATTGCTTGCGGCCAGAAGGTATAAAATCGGCTTTTGAATGGATACAATATTTTGACCGTTTCTGGGATGGAAAACTTGGAAAATTGCAAGAGGTTGTTGAAAAAGAAGAGAAAAGTAACAGTAAAGAGAAAGAAAAATAATGACAAATAAATTGAACGAAATTTCAAAATCTATAATTTTAAATGCCTCGCGTGAAACTGTTTGGGTGTTTTTAACCCAAAAAGACAAATTGGGGCAGTGGTTTCACCCTGCTGAAAATGATTTAGAATTAGGTAAAGCCTATAAATTGCTGCGGGCTGATGGTGAAAAAATTTGTTGGGGTGAAGTGACTGAAATGCAGGCGCCTAGCCGTTTGGCATATACATTTAGCATTAAACCGTTAAATGGGGCTATGACCAATGTGGTGTGGGTGCTTGAAGAGATTGCAGGTGGCACGAAATTAACGTTGACACATGATGGTATTGAAAAGGCTGCTAGAGATGCGGCGCTTGGATTGTTGACAGCCTTGGATTCTGGTTGGGATGAGCATCTTAAAAAGTTGCGTAATGCCGACTGATTTTTTAGTCTATTTAAGAATTGAAATATTCTATGGCAACTGATTAACTCAGTTGCTATTTTTTTTGACTTAAACTGGTTCTGTCGCAAAGATTTTAGGTTTTCATTGATATTTACAACAACATTTTGCACCTATTATCAATATCCCTTATTACGGTGATCGAAAGACCTTGGGCGTAAATTTACCTCTAATCTTATTTAACCCTTTTTGAAGTAAAACAATAGCGCATCAAAAATGTTACCTGCTTTATATTTAAAAAGCATTTCAACCGGCAGATTTAATGAAGATTTAAACTTTGCTTGGCAAGCAATCCAAGAAATAAATGGGTTTAGAGGTTAGTTAAACTATATATTTCGTATTAGTTTAGCACTTTCGATGTCATAAATATATTGCCCAATAGTCCCTTCAATGATTTTTCTGACAACTTCATCAATTATAAACAATGGTATTAGAAACCATTCCTGAGGTACAACAGGCGTTCCAAACCTATCGATTACTTCAATTTCTAATCGTGCATGGTTAAAGAATTTGTGGATTAATTTTTCAAATTTCGATTGGCTTAAATTAAATAATTTATATTCAGCGACAACCTCAACATCCGCCATCAGATATGTAGGGTCAGTTTTTGCCTTAGAGATCCGTTGGCTAACTTTACCTTTGGTAACACCAATTTTATGAACAATTTCACGATTTTTGCACACTATGGGATGGTCAGATTTACTTCTCAAAACGTAAACCGTGCCACTTGCAAGATCATCATCCTCACTAACACCCGAGAACAGTGGCCCAGCTGAGGGCTCTGATATACGGCGCCCAGCTTCATCTTTATATAGCGCCCGCTGTAATGACCTGAGAAGCAAATTACTTTCAGTACCATTGGAATATATAACACGAAGCCGTGCATCAGTTTCGCCATTTGGCGCTTTAATTTTGTCACCTAGTTCAGCCACATAAGCGATTTGGCCACCCAAAATAAAGAATTGCCCTTTGATTATACTAGAATTAACAAACCCGGCATCTTTTACAAAATTTAAGGTTGTACGTACACCTGAATTAATTTCATTTTGAACATTTTTAAAAATAGGTATAAAGTTATCAAAATCTTCGCATTTTGTGCGATTGGCAATTTCTTCAGCAGCGCGAATTTCGGCGCGAGATTTCACATGTCTTAGAACACTTATATCATTTTCTGCTGGAGGGGTTATACCGAGCTCAGCAAGCAATTCTTCATCACTCAAATTTCCTTCAGGAACAACATTATCGCCTGATGCATCATTTAGTAAACTTTGGTGATCTAACTTTTGCAGTAAGTCTAAACATTCTTGCTGGTTTTTAATTTGATCTAAACGAGTGGCATATAAACGTTCAAAAATATCCTTATTTTCACCATGTTGCGGCACATGGCCAAGCTCATTTACAAATTTTTGAATTTCTTCAAAACCAGCAATAATACGTTCTTCACGGGCCGTTTGCCCTTTTTTCTTTTTGGGGGTTACATCGACGCCTAAGGCGTTTAAAAGTTCTAAATCAGACAATTCAGCCATTTGCAGCATCCTCTGCGGTTTTACGTTGTAAGAATGCTATACCTTCAGCCATACATTTTTCCCAAGGGTCAGATGCGGTTAGTAAAGGCAAGCGGCCACGTTCTTGTTTGAATTTCAGACCTCTATTAGCAAGCTCACGTGCTTCATCCAATGTTAAGTTAACGCGTTTGGAGGTTATGATGGCAGCGACTTGTTTTAGACTCTCTTCGTTCATATGGGTTAATGCTATCAATTAAATCTATATCTAAATTTCTTACATCCATTGTAAACTTTCGAATGCCGTCAATAAGTGCTGTACTGCCAGACACTTCGCCTTCGTTACTGGTATTCAAAATATCTTTGGCTTTTTGAACAAGATTTAGCGCTGCTACAGCATGTTGCCTTACTGCTTCTTGGTCCTCATCCTCAAGTTCTGGGTATTTTTCTTTAATGATTTTACCCATGCAAATTTGAGTTAATTCTTCTGGCACAAGTTCTTCATCAAATAAGCCTCGTTCAATGGTGGTTTTATCTTGCACAAAGGCTGTTATAACTTCATTTAAGTCCTCTTGGCAGATACGCTGTGCACTTTCGCTTTTTGGTTCTGCTAATCCCTTAATTTCAATTTGAATTTCACCCGTGTTCTGATTAATGCCAACATTGTTTTTATCAGAATCATAACCAGCTTCACCATAATCAAAACCATCTAATGGCTGGTTTTTAAGTGTTTTTGGCGTAAAGGTAAATTTAGGTGCTAGCACTTGCTCCATTAACAGACTGGCTGCAATAGCTTTTAGAGTGTCATTAATCGCATCGACAACCTTATCTTCACTTGCGTCAGGTTCAGCAATTAGGTTGGTAAAACGTGCATGAGTTTTACCTTTTGCATCACGAGTAGCACGACCAATAATTTGAATTATCTCTGTAAGGCTAGATCTGTAACCAATGGTTAGAGCATGTTCACACCAAATCCAATCAAAGCCTTCTTTTGCCATGCCTAATGCAATAATTATATCAACATGATCGCGGTTGTTTTTTTGTTTAGGGTCTCGCAATGCTGCTGAAACTTTATCGCGTTTGGTATCATCATCAACCAAATCGGCAATTTTAAGAATTTTACCATCGGCCGTTTTTACCAATTGAAAACCTGTTTCTTCATCAATACCCTGCCAATCACCAAGCGCATCGATGATATGTTCTACTTCAGTATTTTTACCTAGTTTGGTACTTTCACGAGAGTTTACATTCGGTATGTGAATAATGGTTTTTTCGTTTGGGTTTAGAACTTTCATTATATCTTCGGCATATGAATCTGAATAAAAATAATAACCGATGTTTAAGTTTTTAAGAAATTCATAGCCATTTAATTGTTCATAATAAGTATAGGTAATGGACACAAAGTTGGCTTCATCTTCAGGTAATAAAACCGCTTCGGCATCACCCCTGAAATATGAACCTGTCATTGCAACAAGGTGAATTTTATCGCGGTCTATTAATTGTTTTAAATGTGCGCCTAATTTATTATCAGGGTTAGCACTGACATGATGAAATTCATCAATCGCAATCAAGCAATCATCAAACACTTCAATACCAAAACGATCAACCGCAAACCTAAAAGTCGCATGGGTACAAACCAATATTTTGTCATCACTATTTAAGAAGGTTTCAACTGATTTGATCTTGCCGCCATCTTCACCAGGTGCGTTGCATAAATTCCATTTAGGCTCAACTTCCCAATCGGTAAAAAAACCAAAATCACTAAGCGGTTCATTGTTAAAACTTGCGCCAATCGATTTTTCAGGCACGGCTATAATGGCTTTTTTAATGTCCTGATTATGCAACTTATCTAAGGCAATAAACATTAATGCACGGCTTTTACCCGATGCAGGTGGTGATTTAATCAACAAATATTGCTCGCCACGTTTTTCAAAGGCGCGTTCTTGCATGGCTCGCATGCCAAGCTCATTTGGTTTTTTAGAACTGCCATTTTGGGCGTAATTAACCGATACGGATGGTATAGACTTATGATCTGACATTAAATTACTTTCTAAATAGACTTAGATATTTTTGGAATATAAATAAACGATTACGCCGTTGCATGGTAATTTCTGATAAAATACCATACTCGACAAAATCTGAAATAAGTGAATTTGCAGTATTGGGTGTTGTGCCTAAGTGGTTTGCAATCGCTTTTATATCGACTACGGGTTGGGTATATAAATATTGCATCAGTCTCTGCACATTATCTTGACGACGAGAGCTAAAACGCGGCAATATTTCGCTCTCAATTCGTTGCTTCATCGCAATGATTTGTTTAAATACTGATATAGAAGAGGCAGCCGTTTCTTTGATACCGTGAAGAAAGAAAATTAGCCATTCCTGCATATGATTACCTTCACGTATTGCCATTAAATGATCTACATAGGCGGTTTTATTTCGCTCAAAATAATCTGAAAGATAAAGGGCAGGCTGCGCAAGCAGTTTTTCCGAAGTAAAGTAAAGTGAAATCATCAAACGTCCAAGTCGCCCATTACCATCTAAGAATGGATGGATGGTCTCAAATTGATAATGTGCAATGGCAATTTTAATTAAAGGTGATAATATAATGTCTTCATCATGCAAAAACTTTTCGATATCACTCATTAAATCATCAATATGGTCGTGATGAGGCGGTATAAAAATCGCGTTAGCTAGGCTAACACCAATCCAGTTTTGGCTTTGGCGAAATTCACCAGGGCGTTTATTCTCGCCCCTTACGCCTTGCATTAAAACCTCGTGGGTTTCTTTCAGTAGGCGGTTTGATAATGGAATTGCATCAAGGCGCTTAATAGCAAATTGAATGGCATTGATATAATTTTGCACTTCACCCCAATCATCACGTGCTTCAGGTAAAATATCATCGGCGTCCTTAAACGCATCTTCAATATTGGTTTGTGTGCCTTCTATACGGCTAGATTGAGTGGCTTCTTTGGCAACATACATGCTGATAAAGAAATCGATATTAGGAATAAGCTGAGAAAATGCATTAAGCTCGCCAAGTGCTCGGTCTGCTTGTCCTAGTAATTGTTGCATTCTAGGGTCAGAGATTATCCAATCATGACTAATTAACGTTGGTAGGAAACTTTGATACTGATATTGTGGCTCATAGTCACCAGATTGTCTCTTGAATTTTTGATATATTCAGTTTGTCAGCTAGAATGCTGACACTTCTTTCTATTTGTACAAATAGAAAGAAGTGTGGATGAGCTACCGTCACCAGATTGGGTTTTAACGCCCGGCCTAAATCAAGGTTACTCATCCGCTTTCATCAATCGCTTGAAGAGTTGATTGGGCCGCTATTTATATAAGCCCGTAGACAA
>JABSRY010000090.1 GCA_013214985.1 Hyphomicrobiales bacterium | reverse complement strand
GCTACCGAGAGTATTTCAATATCTAATGTACAATTGCCAATTATTGCGCTTTATGGCGCTATTGGTAGCGAGTTAGATGTCTCTATATTGCGTGATGCGTTAATTAAACAAGGTGTTAAAGTGGTTTTGCCCGTGGTGGTTAAAAAACATGCACCACTTGTTTTTAGGCAATGGCAAATTGGCTGCGAAATGTCTAAAGATTTATTTGATATTTTAACGCCCTCCGCGGCTAACCCCGAATTAGTACCCAATATTATATTATTACATTTGTTAGCATTTGACGAAGATGGCGGGCGTTTAGGCTATGGCGGTGGGTTTTATGACCGCACATTAGGCCAATTGGGTGATCAGGTGATTACAATTGGAGTGGGTTTTGCAGGGCAAAAAATACAAAAAGTACCAATGGGCTTGCATGACAAGCGCGTTGACTATATTTTAACAGAAAATGAATTATTAAAAATCGAGTAGGGTTATTTTGCGTTTATTATTTTTAGGGGATGTTATGGGCGTGGCAGGACGTGAAAAAGTCTATGAAATGCTGCCCAAATTACGCGACTTATATAAGTTAGATTTTGTAATTGTAAATGGTGAAAATTCAGCCGGTGGCTTTGGCATAACCGAAGAAATTGCGCTTGATTTATATGATGCAGGTGCCGACGTAATTACCATGGGCGACCATTGTTGGGACAAAAAAGAAGCTCTCATATTTTGCGAAAAATACGATTATTTAGTGCGCCCTGTTAACTTTGTTGCAGGCACACCTGGGCGCGGAACAGGGCTTTATACGGCCAAAAATGGCGCTATGGTGTTGGTGGTTCATGCGCTTGGTCGGGTGTTTATGCCGCCGCGTGATTGCCCGTTTATCGCCATCGAAAATCAAATAGAGCAATGCCCGCTCGGCCAAGTGGCAGATGCTATTTTTATCGACTTTCATGCCGAGGCTACATCCGAAAAAATGGCAATGGGCAAGTTTTTAGATGGCCGTGTTAGTGCGGTGGTTGGCACCCACACCCATGTACCGACGGGCGATGCACATATTCAAAAAAATGGCACTGCCTATATGACCGATGCAGGCATGTGCGGCGATTATGATAGCATTATTGGCAGTGTTTCTGACGAGCCACTTAACCGCTTTTTATATGGCAGGCGGATGGGCGGGTTTAAACCCGCTGAAGGGGCGGTTACTATATCTGGTTTTGCCGTAGATATTGACGATAAGACAGGGTTAGCAAAACATTGCTCGCCGCTCAGAATTGGTGGCATGCTACAAGATCAAGTACCCGATTTTTGGGGCGATTGAAAAAGAATAAATAGAGAACAAATTGGTTGAACTTATCGATATTAATCAGTATAAGTTTGGTAGTAAATAGCTACGAATCATATTCGCAAAGTATAGATATAAGGGTTTAGACATGGCAGGACATTCAAAATGGGCAAATATTCAGCATAGAAAAGGCGCTCAAGATAAAAAGCGTTCAAAATTATTTTCTAAATTGGCTAAAGAAATTACGGTTGCCGCAAAAATGGGTAGCCCAGATGTCGACATGAACCCGCGTTTGCGCCTTGCAGTTAATACTGCAAAACAAAATAGCTTGCCTAAGGATGTGATTACCCGCGCGATTAAAAAATCCGATACGGATGTCGCGAATTATGATGAAATGCGCTATGAAGGCTTTGCTGCTGGCGGTGTTGGAGTGATTGTTGAAGCATTGACGGATAATAAAAACCGTACGGCATCTTCTGTGCGCTCTATCTTTACTAAAGCGGGTTGCGCTATGGGCGCTGATGGCAGTGTATCCTTTGGCTTTGATAAAGTTGGCTGTATTTCATATGCTGCAGATGTAACTGATGAAGATACAATGATGGAAGCGGTGATGGACGCGGGCGCTGATGATTGTGAAAGCAGTGCTGATGGGCATGATATTTATTGTGATGCATCAGATCTACACACGGTTGCAAAAGCCTTAGAAGCCCAATTTGGCGAACCAAAATCAGCAAATATGATTTGGAAGCCACAAATAATGATGGATTTAGATGACGAAACGGGCGTTAAAGTTTATAACCTCATTTCATCATTAGAAGATGATGACGATGTTCAAGAAGTTTATTCTAATCTTGAACTTACTGACAGTCTTATGGAAGCCATTGCAGCAGGCTAAATGTTATAATTTTCGTAGGCTCAATTGTTTAAATGTTATTTAGGAATGTATAAAAATGGCAATAAGTAAACCTCAATCTGTTCGTATTATCGGCATTGACCCAGGTTTGCGAAACATGGGTTGGGGTGTTATAGATTGCCAAGGCTCAAGCCTTAAACATGTGGCTAATGGTGTGGTTAAATCAGATGGTAAATTAGATTTGGCAACACGGCTTTGCCAATTGCACGATCAGCTATGCGAAATTATGGAAGCCCATAAACCCGATGAAGCTGCGGTTGAAAATACATTTGTGAATAAAGACCCAGCTGGCGCGCTTAAGCTTGGTCAGGCACGCGGTATTGCATTGGTTGTGCCTGCTCGTTTTGGCTTGTCAGTTGCCGAATATGCACCCAATAAGGTTAAAAAAACTGTGGTTGGGGCAGGGCATGCCGATAAAAATCAGATATTGCATATTTTAAAAATATTATTGCCCAATGCAAACCCCCAAAATGCCGATGCCGCCGATGCGCTTGCAATCGCAATAACACATGCTCAATATAGGGGCGTCAGACAATTAAAAGTTGTTGGGTAATTTAAATATGAGGTTGGTATGATTGGTAAATTAACAGGTAAAGTAGATAGCTTTACTGACTCAACTTTAATTTTAGATGTTAATGGCGTTGGTTATTTAGTCAGCGCATCGACCCGCACAATTGCTGCATTGCCTGCAACAGGGCAAGAGGTTAGTTTGCTTATTGAGACATTTGTGCGCGAAGATCAGCTTAAATTATTTGGCTTTGCTACAGCAGCCGAAAAAGAGTGGTTTACCCTTGTGCAAAGTGTTCAGGGCGTTGGCGCAAAAGTGGCTTTGGCCATATTATCGACCTTATCTTCTAACGAATTGGTAACAGCAATTAGCCTTGCAGACAAAGCCATGGTAGCACGTACCCCAGGGGTTGGCCCTAAAGTTGCGCAGCGTATTGTGACCGAGCTTAAAGATAAAATATCCGCCTTTACTGGCGAAGTTGGCTCTATTGCCAATGTGCTTACTGGCAGTGCAGATGCCAGCCAATTGCCAAGTAGCGCGGCAGATGCGGTTAGTGCATTGACCAATTTGGGCTATATCAATGGGCAAGCAGCGGGCGCAGTTGCAAAAGTTGTAGCAGATATTGGTAAGGATGCAAAAACCGAAAAAATCATCCGTTTGGCTTTAAAAGAATTGGCGCGTTAAAATGTCCGAAACAAATGACCGCATGATAGATGGCAATAAAAAAACAGAAGATGGTTTAGCGGAAAGCAGTGCAAGTTTTCGCCCGCTTGAATTATCCGATTTTACGGGGCAAAAAACCGCTCGCGAGAATTTAACAGTGTTTATTGAAGCGGCTAAAGCCCGTTCTGACGTGCTCGATCATGTGCTTTTTGCAGGGCCTCCAGGGTTGGGTAAAACGACCTTAGCGCAAATTGTTGCGCGCGAATTAGGGGTTAATTTTAAAGCAACCTCTGGGCCTGTTATCGCAAAATCCGGCGACTTGGCGGCACTTTTAACCAATTTAGATGAAGGTGATGTGCTATTTATCGATGAAATTCATCGTCTTAGCCCTGCTGTAGAAGAAATATTATACCCAGCGATGGAAGATTTTCAGCTTGACCTTATCATTGGTGAAGGGCCTGCTGCGCGTAGTGTGCGTATTGAGCTTGCACCGTTTACTTTGGTGGCCGCCACAACACGCACAGGTTTGCTAACGACGCCTTTGCGTGATCGTTTTGGTATTCCTATTCGCCTTGAATATTAAACCCATAATGAGATGTGCTCGATTGTTGAGCGGGGTGCACGGGTGCTTGGGGTTAATATAGACAAGCAGGGCGCGATGGAGATTGCCCGCCGTGCCAGAGGCACGCCTAGGGTTGCAGGGCGCTTGCTACGCCGTGTGCGCGATTTTGCAATTGTCGCAAAACAAGATCTTATCAATAAAGATATTGCCGATGCATCCCTAACCCGCTTAGAAGTCGATCATATTGGCCTTGATAAAATGGATCATAAATACCTTAATATCATTGCTAAAAACTACCATGGTGGGCCTGTTGGTGCCGATACGATTGCCGCTGCGATGAGCGAAGGGCGCGATAGTATAGAAGAGGTGATTGAGCCATATTTAATACAATTAGGCTTTGTTGCGCGTACCCCAAGGGGGCGAACCTTAACCCCGCAGGCTTTTGCACATTTGGGTTTAAAAGTGCCCAAAAACCCAGCAATTATTCAGGGTAATTTATTTGATTAAGGCTTTGTTATGAATAACCAACTTTGCGGCAAAATCGTAAGCAAACAACATCAATTGCCCATTAGAATTTATTATGAAGATACTGATTTTTCGGGTCGGGTTTATCATGCTAGCTATTTGCGTTTTTGCGAACGTGGTCGAACAGATTATCTAAGACTGCTTAATATCCATCATGACCAGTTGGCACAGTTAGAAAAACCATTGTTTTTTGTAGTGCGGCATATGGATATAGATTTTTTATCGCCCGCAAAAATTGATGATGTGATAAAGGTTAAAACACATTTTACACAGCTAAAAGGTGTGCGCTTTATATTAGAGCAACACATATATTGCAATGATTTACTATTGTTTAAAGCGGTTGTTACTTGCGCTATCGTTGATGATCATGGCAAACCAACGCGTATTGACAAAGCTACCCAACAAATCTTGAAAGCGCAATTAGTCTAAGTTGGGCTGCTTTCATAAAAAATTAACTATATTTTACGACCTTTACTATAATTGTATGCATAATTAATTCATGGTTTTGTTTGCCGTATTTTAAACAGAATTTCATGACATAAAATGAAAAAACAAGTGTGATATGCACAATTGAGGTTTATTGAATGGAAAATGTAGGCAGTGTTTCGGTGTTTGAACTATTTTGGCAAGCGCATATTGTTGTTAAAATGGTAATGATTGGCCTTTTGGCTGCATCTGTTTGGAGTTGGAAGATTATTGGCGATAAGTTTTTTCAAATTTGCAAAAGCCAAGCCGCATCCAAAACGTTTGAAAAGGCTTTTTGGTCTGGGCAAAATTTAGATGAATTATACCGCAATATTGGGCACAGACCCGACAACCCAATGGCTGCCGTGTTTATATCTGCCATGCGCGAGTGGAAACGCTCGCAAGATGGGGCGGCTGGCAAACAAGATGGCACACCTGCTAAAACAGAATCTAACTTTATTTCGTTGCAAATGCGTATCGAAAAAGTAATGGATGTGTCTATTCAACGTGAAGTGGGTGCGCTTGAGCGCCACCTTATGTTTTTAGCAACCACAGGCAGTGCTGCACCATTTGTTGGTTTATTTGGCACGGTGTGGGGCATTATGAACAGCTTTACCGCTATTGCGGCTTCTAAATCCACCTCACTTGCAGTGGTTGCACCTGGTATTGCCGAAGCGTTATTTGCCACGGCAATTGGTTTGGTTGCGGCTATCCCTGCGGTTATATTTTACAATAAATTTTCTGGCGAAATTGGCCGTATCGGGCAAGATTTAGAAAATTTTGCAGATGAATTTTCGGCGATATTCTCTCGTCAGTTCGAAAATAAATAGGTGATATAATGGGAATGTCAGCAGGTAATGGGCATTATAACCGCCCTAAAAGTAAACGCAGACGGGGCAACCGTCATGCGCCTATTTCTGAAATTAATATGACGCCAATGGTCGATGTTATGTTGGTTTTGCTCATAATTTTTATGGTCGCAGCGCCCATGCTCACATCGGGTGTGCCAATAGAATTGCCCGAAGCAAATGCGCCTGCACTGGCGTCTAATAACGAGCCGCTGACCATTACAGTAACGGGTGATGGTAAAACATATATTCAAGAAGCAGAAATAGAGTTTAGTGAACTTGGTACAAAGCTAACCGCACTTGCTAAAAACGGCTTCAAAGAAAAAATATTTGTTAGAGGTGATAAAAATGTGCCATATGGCCAGTTTATGCGGGTGATTGCTCATATTAATGACGCAGGTTTTAAATCTATCGGTTTGATAACAATCGATGAAACATCAACTAACTAAAGCTTGAGCACTATAAATGAAACTAGGTTGGATATTAACATTTCTATTACATGGTGGCTTATTGTTAGCTGCTATGGTTAGCTTTAGCTCGGTAAAAGAGCTGAAGGTTGATGATGTGAAGCCTGTTGAAGTTGAAATTATCTCGGTTGCAGATATCGAACAAGTGGGTAAAAAGAAAACCAAAGACTTAACCACCAAAAAGGCTAAAAAACAGCCCATTAAAAAACCTACAAAGGTTACAAAACCCACCAAGAAACCACAAGTAAAGCCTAAGGTAAAACCAAAACCAAAAGCCAAACCAAAAACGGTTGCTAAAGCCATCCCTGTCGTACCAAAATCGCTGGACGCGCTCATTGAAAATGTAAGCAAACCTGAGCCTAGCCCAACCGAACCACAAAAAACTGAAGCTCAACCGCTACGAAATGTTACAAAACCAGTAAAACGCCCAGCATACCCTAAGCCCAAAAAAGTTGAAACTAAACCTAAAAAGGTAGCCCCCGCTAAACCCACTGAAGATCAGCTAATTTCGGCTTTATTGGATAAGTTGGATAAAGAACAAACGGCATTGCCAGATACAAATGATGGGGAATTAGGCACGGTAAATGGCGAGTTAGAAAATGTCGAAGTTGCATCGTTAAGCCAATATGAATTTAACGCGGTTAAAAACCGTATGGCATCTTGCTGGTCGATTCCTGCGGGCGCACAAGATGCAGGCGACGTTGTGGTTAAAGTTGGCTTTAGGTTAAACCGTAATGCCCAAGTTATCGGCAGGCCAAGTGTTTTAAATAACAGTGCTCACCCATCGTTTAACATTATGTCAGAAGCGGCGGTTCGGGCAATTTTGGAATGTGGCCCTTATGACATGTTACCGCCAGAAAAATTTGATGTTTGGAGTGAATTTACAATGGAATTTGACCCAAGAGAAATGTTTGGTGGTTGATTAACTTAGGATATGAGCATATGTGCCATATTTTGAGCAAATTATACTGCTTAAATAATAAATTATACTATTTCGCGATTTGTCGTTATAAAAGTATGTAGTTAAAAAAGGTTGTTTTATGATTCATAATTTTCATAAATTTTGTATGCTTAGTGTGGCTGTGTTATTGTTGGCAATTAAACCAGCCTTTGCGTTAGTCGAAGTTAAAATTAACCAAGGTAATGTAGACCCTTTGGTGATTGCAGTTGAAGATTTTGTAGGGCAAACAGGCAAAGAAGTTGGCCTTGGGCAAAATGTTGCCGCTATCATTAATAATGATTTACGCAATAGTGGGTTGTTTAACCCGTTAGATAAAAGCGTTTTTTTAGAAACGAGCCGCGCTGCCAATGTAATGCCTGTGTTTGCTAACTGGCGGCCAACAGGTGCTAAAGCATTGGTCACAGGCCGTATTATCACTCAACCTAATGGCAACATTAGTGCCGAGCTGCGTTTGTGGGATGTTTTGTCGCAAAAACAAATTGTTGGGCTTAAATATTCGGCGCGTCAACAAAATTGGCGCAAATTAGCCCATCAAATATCAGATACAATTTACGAGCGTTTAACTGGCGAAAAAGGTTATTTTGATACCCGTATTGTTTATATTTCTGAATCTGGGCCAAAAAATAAACGCATTAAACGCCTTACAATTATGGATCAAGATGGCTTTAACCGCAAATATTTAACCAAAGGGGATGACATTGTTTTGTCGCCACGCTTTAGCCCAAAGCGCCAAGAAGTCACCTATATTTCATATGCAAGTGGTCAACCAAAAGTTATGCTTATTAATGTAGATACTGGGCAACGTG
>JABSRY010000009.1 GCA_013214985.1 Hyphomicrobiales bacterium | reverse complement strand
TTGGTTATCTGGCGAAAAGGGTGCTTTTAAATCTGCCGTTAGCCATCTAATTTTACCAACCCTAGCATTGGGTACTATTCCGCTAGCTACATTTGCCAGACAAACCCGTAGTGCAATGTTGGAAACATTGAACGAAGATTTTATTAAAACTGCCCGCGCTAAAGGTTTAAGCCCTTATGACGTTACGGTAAAGCATGCGTTTAGAAATGTGCTTATTCCGATCATTACAGTTATTGGCCTGTCTGTTGGTGTGTTATTAGGCGGCGCTATTTTAACCGAAACAATTTTTTCTTGGCCTGGTATTGGCAAGTGGATGGTGGATAGTATTTTCCGTCGTGATTATCCTGTTGTGCAAGGTGGTCTAATTTTGATTGCTACCATCGTTATTATTGTAAACCTAACGGTTGATTTGTTATACGGCATCATTGATCCACGCATTCGTAAGAAGGGAAATTGATATGAGCGATGTAACATTACAAGAAAAACAAAATTCGGCGCTTGTAGACGCCTTAAAGGGCTTTTGGATTGAGTTTAAACGCAACCGTGGTGCTTTATATGGTTTAGTGTTTATTACTATTTTAGGCTTTGTGGCAACTTTTGCGCCATTCATTGCGCCTTATGTGCCAGAAGAACAATATCGTGATTTCTTAAAACTACCCCCTGTTTGGGTAGAAGGTGGTTCTTGGGACTTTTTATTTGGTACTGATGCGCTTGGCCGTGACCAGTTATCACGGATGATATATGGCTCGCGCTATTCATTTTATATTGGTTTCATTGTTATCTTTTTCTGCTTGACCATTGGTATTGTTTTGGGGCTTGTGGCTGCATTTAACCGCGGCTTTATTGATAATATGATTATGCGTGCGATGGATATTATCCTTGCATTTCCCGCTTTGTTAATGGCACTTGCCTTGGTGGCAATTTTAGGGCCATCGTTAGAGAATGCGATGATCGCTATTGCAATTGTATATATTCCGCATTTTGTGCGTCTAACCCGCGCCCAAGCAATGTCGGAACTGGGCAAGGATTATGTTTCATCTAGTAAAACAATGGGTGCATCAAAAGCGCGGCTCATGTTTATTAACGTGTTGCCAAACTGTATGGCGCCGTTAATTGTACAAGCTACTATGAGCTTTTCATCGGCTATTTTAGATGCTGCGGCTTTGGGCTTTTTGGGTATGGGTGCGCAACCGCCGACACCTGAATGGGGCACAATGCTGGCGGATAGTCGTCAATATATTTTATCGGACCCGTGGTTAATGACCATACCTGGCCTGTTTATTTTAGTGACCGTATTGTCGATTAATTTAATCGGTGATGGTATGCGTGATGGGCTTGATCCAAAAATGAAATCCAACAAATAGGTAAAGGGAGATTGATATGACTAAAGAAGCAATTCTAAAAATTTCTAACCTCACCGTTAGCCTACCAGAACGTGCAGAACGCCCTTTTGCGGTTGAAGATGTAAGCTTCGAGGTTTATCCTGGTGAAATTCTATGCATCGTTGGGGAGTCTGGATCGGGTAAATCCATGTCATCCAATGCGGTGATGGGGTTATTGCCAAAGCCATTCGTATATATTTCGCAAGGCGAAATAATGTTTGAAGGCCGCGATATTAGCAAAATTTCTGACCGGGAAATGCAAGCCATTCGTGGCTCAAAAATTGGGATGATTTTTCAAGAGCCAATGACCGCGCTTAACCCCGTTATGCGGGTTAACAAACAACTTCAGGAAGTTTTTTCTAGCCATCATTTAAAGCTTTCAAAAGCTGAGATAAAAACCAAAATTATCGAAATGTTGGATGATGTTGGTTTGCCTGACCCCGAAATTATTGGCAATAGCTACCCGTTTGAGCTTTCGGGTGGGCAGCGCCAAAGGGTGATGATTGCAATGGCTTTGGCATTGCAGCCAAAAATTCTTATTGCGGATGAACCCACAACGGCTTTGGACGTAACCACACAAGCACAAATTTTAAAGCTGATTGCTGAACTACAAGAAACTCGCGATATGGGCGTGATTTTTATTACCCATGATTTTGGTGTGGTAGCAGAAATTGCCGATCGGGTGATTGTAATGCAGATGGGCAAAATTGTAGAGCAAGGCACTGCCGAACAAATATTGAACCGCCCCGAACACCCGTATACGCGTAAGCTAATTGCAACTGTGCCGCATTTAGGGGCGCAGAAAAAAGAGCCTGTCACATCGGACATTGTGGTTTCGGTCAAAGGCCTGAACAAAATTTATGGCAGCGAAACGACTGGGCTTTTTGGCAAAAAAGGCCGTGTTGTACACGCCTCGCGCGATGTTGATTTAGAAATTCGTAAGGGTGAAACTTTAGGTTTGGTTGGCGAATCTGGCTCGGGTAAATCGACCGTTGGGCGCTGTATCATTCGTTTGCACGATTCAAATTCAGGTATCATTGATTTTGAAGGTACGGATATTTTGAAATTATCTAATTCAGAAATGATGCCGTTCCGCAAACATATCCAGATGATTTTTCAAGACCCATATGCATCGCTTAACCCAAGACGTAAAATTGGTGATATCATTACCGAAGGCCCGACTATTCATGGCATACCTAAAGCTGTTTCGTGGAAACGCGCTGAAGAATTGTTAGAAATTGTGGGTTTAAGTAAAATAGCGCTTAAGCGTTACCCGCATGAATTTTCGGGTGGTCAACGCCAACGTATTGGTATTGCACGGGCATTGGCGATGGATCCTAAATTATTGATTGCCGACGAGGCGGTATCTGCGCTTGATGTGTCGGTGCAATCTCAAGTACTTGACCTGCTGGATGAAATTAAAACTGAGATGGATTTGGCTATGCTGTTTGTTACCCATGATTTAAGGGTAGCGGCGCAGGTGTGCGATAAAATTGCAGTGATGAGATTTGGTGAAATTGTTGAATATGGCAACACTTATGATGTGTTCCATAACCCGCAACATGACTATACTAAAAGCTTGCTAGAGGCAGTACCTGGTAAAGCATGGAAAGTGCCTGATCTTAGTGGCCTTGAAATAGCTTAACTTAGCTGCACAAGACAATAAAATAAAGGCGCTTCAAATCGAAGCGCCTTTATTGTGTCTTTATGAAAATAGCAACAAATATTTATTCGGCAGGGTTTATGTTTGGCCGTTTGGATAAATGTCGCCAATTTTTGCCATGCCATATCCAACTGAAAAAATTGCCTATATCGTGCAACACGCCGATGGTGGCAGGTACCAAAATAAGCACCAATATAGTGGCCGCAAGCAAGCCAAACACCATGGTGATAGCCAATGGTATTAAAAATTGCGCTTGTAGGCTTTTTTCGAACATAAGTGGGGTTAAGCCACCAATGGTCGTCAGCGAGGTTAATAACACCGCACGTAAGCGGTCTTTGGCGCCATGCACCGCCGCATGATACATATAGGCACCTGCATCTACATATTCATCTATTCTGGTTACCAGAATAATCGAGTCGTTCACCAAAATGCCTGCGAGGCCTAACAAACCAAACACACTCATCATGGTTAAGCTAAAGCCCATGACAAAATGGCCGAATAAGGCACCGACAAACCCAAAGGGTATAATCATCATCACCACAAATGGGCGGGTGTAGGAGGCAAATACCCAAGCCAGAGTAATGTAAATAAGCGATATTGCAAAAACGCCGCCTAGCGCCATATCTTGAAACGCTTCGGCTTGTTCTTGACCGCGGCCACCAATTGTCTTGGTGACACCATGTTTGGCCAAAATAGTGGGTAAAATATTCTTCTCGATTTCGGAGCGGACTTTATCACCCGTCATAACGGCGGGGTTTACATCGCCCGTAATGCTAATAGATATTTTACCATCATGTTTGCGGATCATACTGGCGCCACTACGCTCTTTTATATCAACAATTTCATTGAGTTCGATATATTTTCCGCGTTGGCTTTTGAGCCTAAAATTACGCAAACTGCTTAAGCTGCCTTCTTGATCGGCTAAACTAATTTTAACCTCTACATCGCCATCGACAGTGGGGAATGAACGGGCTGTAATGCCTTGGAAGTTATCGCGTAATTGGCTAGAAACATTATCAATGGTAAAACCAAGCGCACCGCCCCTTGGGGTTAATGTCATAATCAGTTCGCGCTTACCAACGGGGAAATTGTCATCCAAACCCGTAACGCCAGGTATGGCAGATAATTGCTGCTGAAAGTCAATGCTGGCGTTTTTAAGCACTTCTAATGAACCACCACTTAAGCGATATTCAATTTCTTTACCGCTTGAACCGCCGCGGCCTTCTTCGCCGATAATAATATTTTCAACCGTTGGCAATACGGGCAACGCGGCTTCCCATGCTTCCATTATGGTTTGGGTTCTAACATCGCGCTGTTCGGCTTTTTTAAGTTGAACGCTTATTTGTGCCTCGGGGTCAGCAGCGCCACCAATATTGGTAAAAATAGTGGAGACTAAAGAATTTTTTGCTCCGCCTAAATTAAGCTCGACATTGCGTAATGCTTGTTCGATTTTTATAATATCGCGTTTCATCATTGGCATGGTCGTGCCAGAGCTAAACTCTACTTTAACGCTTATTTCTTCGCCTTCTGCTGCGGGAAAGAAATCAAACCCAACGCGTTCTGAGGTTACAAAACCAACTGCAATGATAAAGGTTGCGAAACTCGCCGCGAGGGTCGCCCAGCGCCACCTGAACGAAAAGGCTGCGACAGGTACAAAAATTTGATCTCTAAAATAGTCAAAGCCATTGTCGAATGAGCGCCTAAACCAATTGCGTTTTTGCCCCTTAACTTTAATTTTAACATGGCGCAAATGGCCTGGTAAAATTAAGAAACATTCAATTAGGGATGCCACCAAAACCGAGATCACCACTATGGGGAAGGTAATCATCACTTGTCCCATAAAGCCGCCAATCATCGCTAGCGGAATAAAAGCCGCGATGGTGGTGATGGCCGCTGCAATAACTGGGCGCATCATTCGGCTAGCGCCTAATTGCGCGGCATCCATTGAATTGACGCCGTTTCGCATATGGGTTTCGGCCTCTTCGGCCACCACAATGGCATCATCGACAATAATACCAAGCATCATAATAAGCGCAAACATTGAAATCATATTTATGGAAGTGCCCAATAAATACATGACCACAAAGGTGGCCAAAATAGCAATTGGCACGCCAAGCGCTACCCAAAAGGCAATGCGAACATTCAAAAATAAAAATAATACGATGACCACTAAACCAAGCCCAGAAATACCGTTATTGACCAATAACCATATTCTTTCTTGCACATATTCGCCTGTTACATTAAAGGTCGTAACCTCTAAGCTTGCAGGCAATGTACCCTTTAACTTTTTAAGATAATCATTCATGATAGACATGGTTTTAAGCGTGTCTGAAGTGGCGGTTCGGGTAATCTCTAGCACGATTGCGCGCTTGTCTGACATGACGCCGATAGCTTGATCGGGGTTAAAGCGGGTGGTGATTTGGGCAATGTCTTCAATTAGTAATCGCTCACCTTTTTGGCCGATATTAACCTCTATGCCACCAATATCCCCCGCGGTTTGGCCAACACCAAATATGCGGATAGGCTTTTCGGTAACGCCCTCAAGGCTGCCGGAGGGTCTATCTAACGTGCCCGTGGCGACTTTTTGAGAAATGTCTCTAAGCGACAGATTGGTTTTTTCTAATGCTTGTTTGTTAACGCTAATTGATATTTCCTTATCGCGTTTGCCCAAAAAGCTAATTCGGTCAATGCCTGCTGCTAATAAGCCGTCTCTGATATCGAGCGCATAGCGGTTTAATGCTTGCTCGCCAAACGGGCCTGAAATGGCAATCGACGCCACGGGTTCATAAAATTCGAGTTTTGTAATGACTGGCTCATCAGCGCCGCTTGGCAGATTACGCACGTTAGATATAGCCCGTTCAACACGAGACATCACTTCGGTCATATCGGCTTCGGCCTCAAAACCTAGGGTAATGCCGCCATGGCCTTCTACTGCATAGGATCGTCTTAAATTGAGCTGGTCGAGGCTTTGTAACTCGGCTTCGAGTGGGCGCAAAATAGACGCCTCTACATCATCTGGGCTAGCGCCATCCCAATTTGTACCGACATTGATGTAATTGATTTTAAAGGTTGGCATTAACTGGGTGTTGAGCTTAAACAAAGCGGCGCTGCCAATGATAATTAGTACAATCATTAACAGATTTGCGGCGGTTGCATGGCGCACAAATAACCTAATAATGCCAGTTTTGCTGACGGGGTGTTTTTTGTCGTTTAAATCGGTGTACATATTAGTTTCCACCTTTTTCATCGGTTGGCTTTTTAGCGTCTGCTAGCGCTTTTTCTTTAAGCAGTTTTTCTAGCCGTATTTGGTTTAGTCTTTCGGCTTCGGCTTGTGTAATAACCAATATATCGACACCTGCTTTGCTTAATTTAGTGTTTAAAATAACATCGCCATTTTTAACTATATTTTGGCTATCTGCATTTCTAACCAAGGTGTTTTTTCCATCATAGCCAACAATGTTAATGGTAACGGCTATTAGACGGGTTTCGGTCTTTGGTTCTGCTTTTGTATCTTGGGGTTTTTGTTTTGCTTCATCAATTGTCTTACCTTCTGCCTTTTTTTCGACTACATTGCGTTGTTCTAAAAGGTAAATAAGGTTGCCATCATAAACAACATGTTCGGGGATACGCAGCACGCTTTTATAATTGCGGTCGGGAATTTCGACGGTCATAAACGAGCCAACTCTAAGCGTTGCTAAATTTTCAACATTGTCGATTTTTGCATATAATTCGATGCCGCCACTAGAAGCGGTTATTTGCGCGGCAACCCGATCGATTGTTGCGGTTAATTTTTGAGTGCTGCTGCCAGCCTCCCATATTAGGTTGATTTTGCGGCCAATCAAAGTGCCATCTTGGGCTAAAATGCGCCCATAAACTCGGTCTGAAAGTGAAAATACGATATCCATTTTATTACGGTCAATAAGCGATGCGACTTGCTCATTTGTGCCCGTAAGTTGCCCAACTTGCATGCTAGAATTTTGCACATAAGCATCAAATGGTGCATATACCTTGGTGTTTTTAAGGTCTTTCATTGCCTTATCGATAGACCATTGTTGGGTTTTTAAACTGGTCGTTAGGCGCTGCATTTGTGAGATTTGTGCTTGAAGGTTGTTTTCTGAAAGCTCGACTGCTTGTTGGCGTTGGGTTAACTGTAATGATTTATCGTCTAGTGATTTGGTAGTAATGGTACCGCGTTTGCGAAGTGTAACTGAGCGGTCATAATCTTTCTGTGCCGCGTTTAGTAAGCTTTTAGATGTTTTTAAGCTAATTTTTTCAGATAAAGTTCTAACCTTTAGCTCATCAATATTGGTTAAACTATCATTATATCGGCTTTGGGCGGTTAATAATGCGCCCTCATAATTAAACGGGTCTATGGTAAATAGTAGCTCGCCTTTATTTACCAATGCGCCTGATTTAATATTGTTGGAGACCTGCAATATTTCGCCGCCGACATTGGTGCGAAGGGTTAGCTGTTTACCAGCAACTGTTTCGCCATATACTTGAACTGTTGGACGAATATCGACAAATTTTGCTTTGAACACATCTACCGTTGCGGGTTTTTCTACAATTTCTTTAGACTCGGCTTTAGGTTTGCCACTGTCTAAAAGGAACTTAAAACCAATGCCGCCGCCTAAAAGAATAATCGGCAGGACAATCAACATTATAATACGAAATATTCGGGCTCCTACGCTGGATGGTTTATATTCTGGCAGTTGAAGCGATGAATTTAGATCTAACTGATCATCATTATTTGTGTTTTTCATGTCCATTGACTATATCTTTTTTGCAAATTAAGTTGCTTAAAAGGTAAACACTAAATGTGGAATATTCAAGGGATGCCCTGTAATTTAGTGCAACTTATTGTAACAAAATGTAACAAAAAAAGCAGCTTCGGGTTGAAACTGCTTTAAATCTATGGATTATTTATATAAGTTCTAGACTTATTGGGCGAAATGTTCGGCTGTAAATTCATATTCTTTACCGCAAAAATCGCATCCAACCTGAATGAAACCAGGCTTTTTGGGGTTTTCTGTAGCCATTTCTACGCGTTCCTCTTGGCTAAATTGCGATAGCATGTCTTCAATACGCTCGGGGCTACATTGACAAAATGCTTGTAAGGGTTGCTCAACATAACAACGCACACCTTTTTCGTGAAATAGTTGAAAAAGTAGGCTTTGGCTATCGGTACTGTTACTGATTAATTCAAAATCTTTAACCGTTTTTAATAATGCGCGGGCGTTTTCCCAATCGGATAATTGCGCATCTTTTAGCTCGGCTTCGCTTTTATCTGCGTTTGAACCCCCTTCAGCTGCGATGGATTGAATCATCAAGCCACCTGCATTCCAAGTTGCCTCATCTTCATCAAACTCTGCCGCGAGGCGAATCTCGGTAAGCGTTTGCTCGGATTGCCCAAAATACAAACCGGCTGCGGCTTCTAAGCTGATATTATCGAGCGCAACAATGCCCTGATATTCTTGCATATTCTTGCCTTGGTCGATGGTAATAATCATCTGACCTTCACCTAACAATGAGGCATCATCGGTTTTTTCTAGTTCAGAAATTTTATCGGCATCAAACCGTGCAGAAGCTCTGAATTTGCCGTCTGTTTTTTGCTCGCCATCTGCATGATAATCGACCACCAGCATACTGACTGGGCCCGATGTTTGGGTTTGCACTATTAAACGGCCATTAAATTTAATACTTGAACCGAGTAAACTCGTTAGCGCAACCGCTTTGGCGACTAATTTGGCAACAGGTTTTGGGTAATTGTGATCTTTTAAAACCTCGTTAATAGAGTGTTTCAAGCGCGTTATTTCACCCCGAACCGCCGCATTTTCAATACGAAACGGAATAACAGCATCATTAAGATTTGTAACAGCATCATCAGACATGCGATTCTCCAACAGTTAGATATATATTAGGTTTATATATACTCAAATTTGAAAATGCAAAATAGAGACATAGTCTAATTTAGTCAAATAAATATTTTAAAATTGCTTTTTGAGCATGCAATCTATTCTCTGCTTCATCAAATACCACAGATTGTGGGCCATCAATTACCTCTGGCGTTACTTCTTCATTTCTATGAGCGGGTAGGCAATGCATAAAAATGCTATCGGGCTTGGCTAGCTTCATAACCTCTTGGTTAACCTGATAAGGCGCCAATAAATTGTGACGGTTTTCTGCATCTTTATCGCCCATAGATACCCAACAATCGGTGACGATGCAATCTGCATTTTTTGCGGCTTTTCTTGGGTCACGTTCAATGGTTATATTGCCACCATCGGCAATGGCTTTTTGCAATATTTCGGCATT
The DNA here is from genome assembly GCA_013214985.1 of Hyphomicrobiales bacterium. GTDB lineage: Bacteria > Pseudomonadota > Alphaproteobacteria > Rhizobiales > OSC116 > OCS116. The sequence goes on along the minus strand of JABSRY010000009.1, from coordinate 8,495 downwards.
AGGGTCTAATTCTTCAGGGGATACAATGGTTAGGTTAAAGCCAAATTTGGGTGCTGCCTCTATCCAACTTGCTGTGACATTGTTGCCATCGCCAAACCATGCAATATTTTTACCTTCAAGTGTGCCTCTATGCTCTTCATAGCATAAAATATCGGCCATAATTTGGCAGGGGTGGCTGCGGTCTGTTAGGGCGTTAATCACGGGGATAGTTGCATTTTTTGCCAGCTCTAACACCATTTCATGGCTGTTAGCACGGATCATAATTGCATCTACAAAACGCGATAAAACTTTTGCCGTATCTGCAATGGTTTCACCATGCCCAATTTGCATATCTTTTGAATTTAGAACAATGGGTGTGCCGCCAAGTTCGATAATACCAACTTCAAAGCTGATGCGTGTGCGGGTGCTGGGTTTTTCAAAAATCATGGCAATTTTTTTACCCTTTAGCACTTGGTCAAAGTCATCTGGGTTGGCTTTAATTGCTTTTGCATCTACTATCATTGATTTTAATTGCGCGCTTGTGAAATCTGCAATATCTAAAAAATGTTTTACCATGATCATATTCCTATTATTTTTTTAATGACGTTGCCGCTAAATCTAGTTTTTCGATCGCCAAGCTAATATCTTGTTCGGTTGCTACCAACGGCGGTAAAATGCGCAAGACATTATCACCAGCAGGTACCGCCAACATTTTTTGGGCATATAATGCCTTTAAAACATCCAAATTTGAGGCTTTGCATTTTAAGCCGATAAGCAAACCTTCACCGCGCACTGCTTCAAATATATCTGGGTGGCTATCGATTAGCCCCATTAGTTTTTGCCCCATAAACCCTGACATTTTTTTAACATGTGTCAAAAAACCATCCGCTAAGATAATGTCTAAAACAGCGTTGCCAACCGCCATTGCCAGAGGGTTGCCGCCATAGGTTGTGCCGTGTACGCCAGGTTTCATACCTGATGCAGCGTTTTTATTGGCCAAACAAACCCCAACAGGAAAACCACCACCAAGCCCTTTGGCCAGTGACATAATATCGGGTTCAATGCCAGATAATTCGTAAGCAAATAAATGCCCACTTCTGCCGATGCCAGTTTGAATTTCATCAAAAATAAGCAAAATATCATTTTCATCGCAATAATGCCGTAATTTGGCTAAAAATGCCGAACTGAACGGGCGTAAGCCGCCTTCACCTTGAATGGGCTCTAGCAAAATAGCCGCGCAATCTTGCTTGGTTGCAGCCAATAATGCATCCCAGTCTTCAAACGCTATTTGTTGAAAACCAGCGGCTTTAGGACCAAAACCTTCTAAATATTTTTCTTGGCCGCCCGCGGCTATTGTGGCTAATGTTCTGCCATGAAAGGCATTTTCAAAGGTAATGATGTTGACTTTATTGACATTGCCTTTTGCATAATGATAACGGCGTGCCATTTTTATAGCGCATTCATTGCTTTCGGCGCCACTATTGGTAAAAAACGCTAAATCGGCGAAGCTATTTTCGCACAGTCTCTTAGCCAGTTTTTCTTGTCCCTCAGATTTATATAGGTTTGATGTGTGCCACAGTTTTTGCGCTTGATCGGTAAGGGCTTTAATTAAATGTGGGTGCGCGTGCCCAACACTGGTAACTGCAATGCCTGCACCAAAATCTAAATATTTTTCTTCTTGCCCTGTTTCTAAATTTTTACTAAAAACATAACAACCTTCGCCGCGGTCGATCGAAAAATCGGTACGGGCATATGTATTAAGTAGATGATTTGTCATAAGGCGCCTATATTGTTTATAATGGTCTATATTCGATCTTTAAGAAGCAATGATATTGCGTAAATGGCTTTTAACTGTCAATCTACAAAATTGCGTAACCCCCAGTTAATACACTATTGTTTGTGCATTATATATTGGCAGTTGATTTGTGTGAATTAAATATATACAACATATATAAATGTAAAATAACTTTATTAGTTTTATTGGGTTTGTAATGTCTGTTTTGGGTAAAAAAATTCTACTGATTATAAGTGGTGGTATTGCAGCCTATAAGGCGCTTGAGCTTATTAGATTGATTAAAAAATCGGGCCGTGGTGTTACGGTAGTAATGACTAAATCTGCTAAACAATTTGTTACCCCTTTGTCGGTTGCGGCGCTTAGTGAAAATAAAGTTTATGAAGAATTATTCAGCTTAACTGATGAAGCTGAAATGGGACATATTAGCCTTTCGCGAGAAAATGATTTAATTTTAGTGATGCCCGCAACCGCCAATATACTTGCAAAATTAGCCCATGGCATTGCAGATGATTTGCCAACTACTTTGTTATTGGCGACCGATAGCCCGATTTTAGTGGCACCCGCGATGAATGTGCGGATGTGGGAAAGCCCTGCTACACAGAATAACATGTCAATATTGCGTAAAAACGGCATTGGCTTTATTGGCCCTGTTGAGGGTGATATGGCGTGTGGCGAATTTGGCTTTGGCCGTTTGTCAGACCCTGACGATATATTAGTGGCATTGAATGAGTTTTTTGCGCCAGCGGTTAAAGTTTTAACGGGTAAAAAGCTGCTGATTACTGCGGGCCCAACGCATGAGCCAATAGACCCTGTTCGGTTTTTAGGCAATTTATCATCGGGCAAGCAAGGCTATGCCTTGGCCGTCGCTGCGCGTGATGCTGGGGCAATTGTTACCCTAATTACGGGGCCATCTAACGAGGTTATTCCGCTTGGGGTTAATGCCGTTAAAGTGACAACCGCAGAACAAATGCTTGATGCTGTTAATCAGGCACTGCCTGTTGACATTGCTATTTTTGCCGCCGCCGTTGCCGATTGGAAAATAGCCGATTATTCGGATAAGAAAATTAAGAAACAAGTAGGTGATGAAATTAAAACACTCAGTTTTGTTGAGAATCCCGATATCTTAAAAACTATATCCAATTTAAAAAATAATCGCCCTAAGTTGGTTGTTGGTTTCGCCGCCGAAACAGACAATGTAATTGACAATGCAAAAGCCAAAATTAAGCGTAAAGGCTGCGACCTTATGATCGTCAATGACGTAAGCCCCAAAACGGGTATTATGGGTGGTGATCACAATAAAATTAGCTTGATAAAGTTGAATGATGAACAGATTGAACATTGGGATTTGGCCAGTAAAACCCAAATCGCTAAGCAAATAATAGAGTATATTGGAAGAATAAAAGATGAGTAAAATAGGTGTTAAGTTAGTAACATTAGCGCATTTTGAAGGTTTGGATTTGCCCGAATATGCAACAATTGGCAGTGCTGGCTTAGATGTGCGTGCCGCAATTGATGCAGATGCACCGATTACCCTAAAGCCAGGAGAACGCAAATTAATTGCGACAGGGCTTAATATGGAAATACCGTTAAATTATGAAGTTCAGGTTCGTCCCCGCTCTGGTTTGGCATTTAAACACGGTGTAACCGTAGCAAATGCACCAGGCACTATTGATAGTGATTATAGAGGTGAAGTGGGTGTATTGCTGATTAATTTAGGGCAAAAAGACTATGTGATTGAGCGCGGGGAGCGCGTGGCGCAATTAATTTTAGCACCCGTGGTGCAAATGGAGTTTCATAAAGTTGAATCTCTGAGTAAAACTGATCGTGGTGCAGGCGGTTATGGTTCAACTGGCGTTAAATAATCGGATTTAAATATGTTAAGATTAACACGAAAAACTTTATTGGCGATTGAAGCCGTATTAGACGTTGCATATAATGCACGGCCTAACCCCGTTCAGTCTAAAGATATTACCAAACGACAGGGCATACCGCAGCGTTATTTGGAGCAGGTGATGCAACAATTGGTGCGCGAAGGTATATTAAAAGGCGTGCGTGGCCCCAAAGGCGGGTACCGCCTAGCAAAAGAGCGCAGGCGCATTAGCGTTGGCGATATTGTGCGGGTGGTTGACGAGCTTGAGCGCCAAGAAGAGCTTGAAATTACTGTTCAGTCTGAACTGGCGACATTAGTAGTTGAGCCTTTATGGAACGAAATTCAGGCGCAAATGTTGGAGCAATTTGACCGCATTAGCATTGAACAATTATACCAAAAGGCCATTGTAAATAATGTTGCAACGGGCAATGAAATTAACACCGACTTTACAATTTAACTTGAAAACAAAGATGAGGAAAATATGAGCGATACAATTGGACATGGTAAAATTTACGACTCGATTACTCAAACATTTGGTAACACACCACTTGTGCGGTTAAACAATTTAGCAAAAATGGAAAATGTAAAAGCTGATATCTTATTAAAGCTTGAGTTTTTTAACCCGCTATCTTCGGTTAAAGACCGTATCGGTGTGGCGATGATTGAAGATTTGGAAGCGGCGGGTAAAATTAACGAAAATACAGTTTTAATTGAGCCGACATCGGGCAATACGGGCATTGCGCTGGCGTTTGTAGCCGCGGCTAAAGGCATTAAACTTATTTTATGTATGCCAGAAAGCATGTCGATTGAACGTCGTAAAATGCTGGCATTTTTGGGTGCTACTTTAGAGCTTACGCCTGCTGCAGAAGGCATGAAGGGCGCAATTGCAAAAGCTGAAAGCTTGGCAGAAGAAATTGAAGGTGCGATTATTCCGCAACAATTCTCCAACCCATCTAACCCAGAAATACACAAACGCACAACTGCGATTGAGATTTGGAACGACACGAATGGTAATATTGATGTGTTAATAGCAGGTGTTGGTACGGGTGGTACAATTACTGGTGTTGGCGCTGTGCTTAAAGACAAAAAGCCAGATGTCAAAATTGTTGCGGTTGAGCCAGAAGACAGTGCCATTATTTCAGGTAACCCTCCTGGCCCTCATAAAATTCAGGGTATTGGTGCGGGCTTTATACCAGATAATTTGGATAAATCATTGATTGATGAAGTGATTACAATTGGCAATGAAACGGCGTTTGAAACTGCGCGTTTAGTAGCAAAAAATGATGGTATCCCTGTTGGTATTTCATCGGGAGCTGCTATTGCTGCTGCGCTAGAAATTGGCTCTAGAGATGATATGAAGGGTAAGCAGATTGTGGTTATTATTCCATCCACAGCCGAGCGCTATTTAACCACTGCACTTTTTGATGGTGTGTAAGTAGAAATAATATCTTATAAAAATTTGACCATAGAGAATTTTATTTTCTATGGTCTATTTGTATCATGTTAACTATAATATAATACAAGGTTACAAATTGTTGATTTAAAGGTTTGTTTTTATGAAATATAGTTCGGTTATTCTATGCTTAAGCATTGGTTTAATGCCATTTTCTGCATATGCCGCAAGTGATGCAAAGTCGATTAGCGATTTATTAGAAACTGAAAAACAAGTTATTGTTGAAAATGTAACTGAAGCAGTAAATATTGCCCCAAAACCGAGTAAGAAAAAGCTAGATATTGGCAGGACTGGTTTACCAATACCGCGGTTTGTGACGCTAAAACGTGATGAAGTAAATGTGCGTAAAGGCCCCAAAGAAACATTTGATATTGCTTGGAAGTTTAAACGCAAACATTTGCCCGTAGAAATTATTGCAGAATATGACAATTGGCGTAAAATTCGCGATCATTTTGGTGAAGAAGGTTGGGTTTTTCATTCACTTTTATCGAGCGCTAGATATGGTTTGGTTAAACCGTGGGAAGTTGAAGGGTTTTTTACCATACATAATGAACGTAATGAAAACTCGCGTATTGTTGCCAAATTTGAAGCGGGTGTTTTAGCGCGCATTAAGGCCTGCGATGGCACTTGGTGCCAAATTACCAAAAATAGTAGTCAGGGTTATATTAAGCAGGAGTTTTTATGGGGTGCCTATGTTAATGAGAAAATTAAATAAGGGCTGCTGAAAAATGAGCCAATCTTTACCCCATCAAATAGACGCAATATTAGATTTGTTTTTGCTACAAAAACCACGGCGCACAGGCTCGTTTATAATCACCTTATTTGGTGATGTTATATCGGCGCGGGGTGGTGATGTTTGGCTTAGTAATATTGGTAAAATATTAGAATTATTTGATATGAACTTTGGCCTCGTGCGCACTACGACAACCCGTTTGGTCGCAGATGGCTGGTTAAAGCGGGCGCATGTTGGGCGCAATAGCTTTTATAGTTTTTCGTTACAAGGCCAAAAAACTGCCGAAAATGCGGCTCATAAAATTTATAATTTACCCATGCATGATTGGGCTGGTTGTTGGCAACAAGTTGTTTTTATTGGCAATAATAGCGAGCGTAATAAGCAACGTTTGAGCGTGAAAAAACAACTATCTGCCTTGGGCTTTGCCAGCATTAATAGCCAGATAATGATTAAACCACAATATTTTGAAATTATTGAAACTTCGATCATTCAAGAGATATGTATTGATGAAAATATTCTGATTAGCAATGACGTTGTTTATAAGGATCAAACCGCTATCAAACAATTAGCCAATGAAACTTGGCAGCTTGAGGTGTTAAACCAAGAATATATAGATTTTATAAAATTATATGCGCCTATATATATTGCTTTAAAAAACGGCGAAAAAATAACCAATCAATCGGCACTTATGTTGCGGCTTTTACTCATTCACCAATATCGGAAAATATTACTCAAAGACCCATATTTGCCCAAGCAATTGCACAATGACGAATGGCGGGGGTTTGAAACTCAGGTTTTAGTGGCGGATATATATAAAATTATCGCGCCATTGGCGGATTTGGCGCTAGATAACTATGGTGATAATATTGAGTTGCAAAAAATGAAGCCAGTTGATAAAAGCAATATAGCCCGTTTTGAAACACTTACTTAATTTAATGGATAAATAATGACAACTGATCTGACATGTTTTAAGGCCTATGATATTCGTGGTAAATTGGGCGCTGAGCTTAACGAAGAGATTGCTTATAAACTAGGGCGAGCTTTTGCGACTTTTATAAAAGCCGAAAATGCCTGTGAAAACAAAACTATTATTTTAGGCTGCGATATTCGCCCAACCAGTGAGGGTCTAAAACTTGCCATGGCCGATGGCATTATGGCGGTGGGCTATGATGTTATTGACCTTGGCATGGTGGGTACGGAAGAGATTTATTTTGCAACATCGCATTTGGGTGCGGCAGGTGGGGTTGAAATTACCGCATCACACAACCCTATTGAATATAATGGGATGAAATTTGTACGCGAAAAATCGATACCAATGAGTTTGGAAGATGGTTTAGATAAAGTTAAATTACTGGCCGAAGCCAATGAATATGAGGTCGTACCAGAAGATGAGCAAGGCGCTTATTCTAAATATTCTAACGAAGCAGATTATATCGACCATTTAATGACTTATATTAATATCGAGAATTTAAAACCACTGAAATTGGTGGTTAATGCCGGCAATGGTGCAGCCGGGCATATCGCCGATGCGCTTGAAGCTAAGTTTAAGCAATTGGACGTACCTATTGAATTGATTAAAATTCACAATGATGCGGATGGGGCTTTCCCCAATGGTATTCCGAACCCGATGTTGATTGAAAATAGAGACGCGACAGCCAACGCGGTTAAAGCCCATGGTGCGGATATTGGCATTGCATGGGATGGTGATTTTGACCGTTGTTTCTTTTTTGATGAAACGGGCGCATTTGTAGAGGGCTATTATATTGTTGGCCTGTTGGCCGAAGCATTTTTAGTTAAAAACCAAGGGGCAAAAATTGTTTACGATGCACGCCTAACATGGAACTCGATTGATATCATTGAAAAAAATTCAGGTGTTCCGCTCAAATGCAAATCGGGACATTCATTTATTAAAAAATTAATGCGTGAGCAAGATGCGATTTATGGCGGCGAAATGTCGGCTCATCATTATTTTAAAGATTTTGCCTATTGCGATAGTGGTATGATACCGTGGTTATTGGTCATTGAATTATTATCCCTTAAAGGCCAAAAATTATCTGAAATGTTGAATGATAGAATTAGTGCATTTCCATCATCTGGCGAAATTAATAGCACGATTGCTGACCCAAAAGCGGCGATTGCCAATGTGCTTGCCGCGTTTAAAGGGGATGCATTGTTAGAAGAATATATGGATGGCATTAGTTTGGAATTTGCCGAATGGCGGTTTAATTTACGTAGCTCAAACACCGAGCCTGTTGTGCGCCTGAATGTTGAAGGGCGCGGCAACCAAGCGCTTGTGGACACAAAAACTGCTGAAATTCTTGCGATATTGCGTGCATAATAAACCATGGGAAATAACAAATTTAACGCAAAAAGCATATTTTATTTAACGCTTGGTTATGTGAGTTTTGCCTTGGGCTTTATTGGCATATTTTTACCGATATTACCAACCACGCCGTTTATGATTGTTGCATTATGGGCTTTTTCAAAAGGTTCTAAAAAAATGCACAATTGGCTGCTTAACCACCCGCGATTTGGTGAAAGCCTGCAAAATTGGGAAACACATAAAATTATCCCCATGAAAGCCAAACTAACCGCTTTGATATTTATTTTGTTTATACACAGATAAACAAATAAACACTCAGTTCCTATATTGATATGTCTGAAA
>JABSRY010000089.1:5522-8035 GCA_013214985.1 Hyphomicrobiales bacterium | reverse complement strand
ACTCTCAACTGATGTGTACGCCCCGTAATTGGCCTTAAAACCATAAAGCTCGCGATTGAAGGCACACTTGCCACCGTCGAAAACAAAGTAATAGCCGACTTTGCATCTTCATGATCAGGTGCTGCCAATATTTTCTCATGGCCTTTTTTGCCTTGTTTCAGCAAAGGCATGTTTATTTTGCCTTCACGTAGCTTAGGTGAGCCTATAACAATTGCCCAATAATATTTTTCAGTGGTTTTTGTTTGAAATTGCTTGGTTAGTTTTTGCGCTGCCAGACGCGTGCGTGCAATAATAAGTATACCCGACGTATCTTTATCCAACCGATGAACCAGCTTAGGTTTTTCTGTCAATTCAAATTTAAGCGCATCTAACATGCCATCGATGTGCCGCTTGGTGTTCGAGCCGCCCTGCACTGCCAAACCAGAAGGCTTATTAAGCACAATCATTTCATCATCCATATGAATGACCATATTTTGCATATAATAAATATCATCTTGAGACAGCTCAACTTGACGTTTTTGATTGCTATAATCTCTGCGTTCTAGGTTCAAAGGTGGCACACGGATAATTTGATCCGCCTCAATGCGGCTATTGCTTTTTGCGCGCTTGCCGTTAATCCGAATATGGCCTTTACGCAGTAGTTTTTGCAACATACCAAATGTCACATCTGGGTAATGAATTTTAAACCATCTGTCCAAGCGCATTTCATGCTCATCTTGAATTACCGTAATTTTTGCAACGCCGCCCGTTGCCTGGTTTTCATGATCGCTCATTAACTGAGACTCCGAGTTAAATATATTGCCAATATTAGGCCTGAAATAGATAATAAAACACTTAATATAATATATACAAACGCACTTTGATAGGCTTGTCGTTCTATCAATTGCATAGCATCTAATGAAAAGGCGCTAAAGGTTGTAAAACCGCCCAACAAGCCTGTCATTAATAAGCCACGTAAATGTTCAAACTCACCATCTACCAGCTTTAGTTTTTCTGTAAATATTACAAATAGAATGCCCATAATAATAGAGCCGATAACATTTACCGCCATCGTACCATAAGGGAACAAATTACCCCATATTGCAGCAATATAATAGGTCGATAAAAACCTTAAAGATGCTCCGATGGCACCCCCAATTGCAACACTACTAATCATTATGAACAAGTTCATCACCAACTCAAAATATACTAGCTTAATAATCAATAAGATTATTTTTCGCCATTATTTCTTTCCTTGCGCAGCTTATGCCAGTAATTCAACCTTTTTGCAATGTCTCTCTCAAAACCACGTTCAACAGGTTGGTAAAACCTTTGCCTATCAATCTCATCGGGGAAAAATTCTTGCCCAGAAAACGCATCTGGCGAATCATGATCATACTGATAACCCTTATTATACCCCTGTTCCTTCATCATTTTTGTCGGCGCGTTTAAAATGTGTTTTGGCGGCATATAATTGCCATTGCCCTTCACAAATTTTCGGCTCTTTTTATAGGCGACATATACCGCATTAGATTTTGGCGCAGTAGTCACATATACCAAAGCCTGCGCTAAAGCAAGCTCGCCTTCAGGGCTGCCTAAAAACTCATAAGCATCTTTTGCTGCAATGCACTGAACCATGGCTTGAGGGTCGGCCATCCCGACTTCTTCTGATGCCATGCGCAATATACGCCTTGCAAGAAAACGCGGGTCTTCACCCGCATCTAACATTCGCCCAAACCAATATAGTGCGCCATCAACATCGCTGCCACGTACCGCCTTATGTAAGGCACTTGCTATATTATAATGGCCATCCTTATTTTTATCATAATTAGCGGCGCGTTTTTGCATTAAAAGCTGCAATTGTTTTGCGTCAATCGCGCTGTCTTGATTGGTAACCGCAAAAAGTTGTTCTAACATATTAAGCAAAAACCGCCCATCACCATCTGCCATATTTAGCAGCATTTCAAGCGCACCATCTTCGATATTAAGTTTAATATCCTCAATATCTTCAGCACGCTCAATTAGCTTCTTTAAATCCTTATTCTCTAGCCGTTCTAGCACCATTATCTGGCATCTAGAAAGTAAAGCAGCATTTAGATCAAAACTGGGATTTTCGGTCGTAGCACCAAATAAAATTATAGTGCCATCTTCAATATAAGGCAAAAACACATCTTGTTGAGATCGGTTAAAACGATGAATTTCATCAACGAATAGTAAAGTAGTCTTCCCATCCTGTTGGCGCATTTTGGCTGCAGCGAATATTTTTTTTAAATCGGCAACGCCCGATTGAATGGCGCTTAATTGCTCAAAATGCATATCAGTCTGTTTAGCAATAATCCGTGCTAACGTTGTCTTACCCGTACCTGGCGGGCCCCAAAATATCATCGATGGTATTTGTCCATGCGCAATAAGTTGCTCTAACGTGCCGCCTTGCCCAACTAAGTTGGTTTGACCAACAATTTCAGACAAGTGATTGGGGCGAATGCGATCTGCTAGGGGCCGTTTCAACCCTATTTTTATATCGTCTTTTAAAA
>JABSRY010000089.1:0-5512 GCA_013214985.1 Hyphomicrobiales bacterium | reverse complement strand
AGATACTCAACTATAATTTAGAATTAGTTATAAATAGTTGCAGAAGTTATACGCCCGTTACGAACATATTTAAAGTGCCATAAGCGCTTATTATGTCGGGATTCTTGAATAAGGTCGCCCACAAGTTCAATCTTTTGATCAGAAACGGATATAACAATATCGCCAACTCTAAAACCATTACGGTGCGCATTACTATTTCTTGCAATATTACTAATAATAACCCCCGCAGCGTTTAATGGTAAAGTCATTTCTTCAATAACCGCAGGAGAAATATTCATAACCTCAGCACCAGCAAAAGGCGCACGCCCTTTAATTACCGTCTTGTGTCTTGCAGGGGTTTCTGGCGCCGCTATTAGCTCAACATCAATATCCAATATTCTATCGCCTCGATATACGGAAAAATATACCGTCTCTCCAACGGCTTGGCTTGCAAGCAAATAGATCAACTGTTCCTTATTTTTAACCACTTTAGAATCAACAGCAACGATCACATCATTGGGCATAATATCCGCCAAATATAAAGGGCTGTCTTCAGATAACTTACGAATCAATACCCCTTGCGTTTTATCCATCCCTAAGCTTAGAGCTATATCGTGGCTTATTGATTGCAATTCCGCGCCCAACCACGGTCTTAAAACTCTATCACCCTGTTTGGAGGAATTTACCACTAGTTTGACCATATTTGATGGAATGGCAAAGCCAATGCCATTTGAACCACCACTACGTGAATAAATAGCCGTATTTATACCAATTAAGCGCCCCAAACTATCTACCAATGCACCACCACTGTTGCCAGGGTTAATTGCCGCGTCTGTTTGAATAAAAAACTGAAAGTCAGAAATGCCAACATTTGTACGCGCAATCGCAGAAACAATACCAGATGTAACCGTTTGACCAACCCCATATGGGTTGCCCAATGCCAAAGCCAAATCGCCAACCTCGACATTATCACTATCAGCAAATTCTAAATATGAAAATGTCTCGTTATTAGACATTATTTGCAATATAGCAAGGTCGGTACGTTCATCCTCCAATATTATTCGCGCATCAAATTCTCTTAAATCGGTTAAAACCACCCGTATTTTCGTACTACCCTTAACTACATGGTGATTGGTTACCAACAAACCAGTGCTGTTTACAATAACACCACTGCCTAATGACTTTTGAATATTAGACTGAGCTGCGCCAAACTGATTATCAAAAAACCTATTAAAAAACGGGTCATTGCCAAAAACGGAGCGTCTTTGCTCCGCAATCTTTGTAGAAAAAACATTTACAACCGCAGGTGATACCTTTTTTACAGTTTTCGAAAAAGACAACTGAATTTCACCATTAGAAGTCGGCAACTTTTTGGCCTCAGCCAAAACAGATGAAACCGAAAGTATAACAGCCAAAACAATATATAATAAACGCATCTTTTGCTCCCAAATTACTTAAGTTCAATATAGTATAAAATTTGGCAAAAATAAGCCCAACCACAAAATAAGTACAAAATAAGTACAAAATATTGCAAAAAAAAAGAGTGACAAAAGCCACTCTCTTCTAAACTATATAAACACAAACTATGCCGCGTCTTGATCTGCTTCAACTTCTTGAGTTGGACCAGAGTCTTTACCCTTAGCTGATACATCACGATCAACAAGCTCAATAACAGCCATTGGTGCATTATCACCATATCTGAAACCAGCTTTAAGTACACGCGTGTAACCACCGTTACGTTCTTCATAACGCGGGCCTAAAACATCAAAAAGTTTTTTAGCCATGTCTTTGTCGCGCAATTTTGAAATTGCATGACGACGAGCATGTAAATCACCTTTTTTACCTAGTGTAATCAGACGATCAACAATAGCGCGAAGTTCTTTTGCTTTTGGCAAAGTTGTTGTAATTTGCTCATGTTTAATAAGCGCAGCAGCCATGTTCGCAAAAAGAGCTTTACGATGACTAGCAGTTCTGTTTAATTTACGGCCTTTATTGCGATGACGCATTTTAGGTCTCCTTAATTTATATTAGACTTTTAGAAGCCTAAAAACGTTCTTCAAATTTCTTAGCAAGATCTTCGATATTCTCTGGTGGCCAATTTGGTACATCCATACCAAGATGAAGACCCATTTGAGCAAGAACTTCTTTGATCTCATTTAGTGATTTACGCCCAAAGTTAGGTGTGCGTAGCATTTCGGCTTCTGTTTTAAGAATAAGATCGCCAATGTAAACGATATTATCATTTTTTAGACAGTTAGCAGAACGTACAGAAAGTTCAAGTTCATCAACTTTCTTAAGCAATGCTGGGTTAAAGGCAAGGTCAGGACTTGGCTCTTCAACTTCTTTAACTTCTGGCTCTTCAAAGTTCACAAATACATTTAACTGATCTTGAATAATACGTGCAGAAAAAGCAACCGCATCTTCAGGACTAATCACACCATTTGTTTCAACTTCTAACGTTAACTTATCATAGTCAAGCACTTGGCCTTCACGGGTATCTACAACTTTGTAAGATACTTTACGAACTGGGCTAAACAAACTATCGACAGGAATAAAGCCAACAGGGGAATCTTCTGCACGATTTTCTACAGCAGTAACATAACCCTTACCAGTATCAACCGTAAATTCCATACGAAGGTGTCCACCTTCATCCAAATTACAGATGAAATGTTCAGGATTCAAAATTTCGATGTCCGAACCCGCTTCGATATCACCAGCAGTAACGACACAAGGTCCCTGCTTGTCAATCATCATCCGCTTAACAGAATCGCTGTGCTGTGCAACAGCAATTTCTTTAATATTAAGCACCACATTGGCAACGTCTTCACGCACACCAGCGATAGATGAAAATTCATGCAACACACTGTCAATTTGCACGCCAGTAACGGCAGCACCTTGTAGTGAGGACAGCAATACACGACGAAGTGCATTACCAAGTGTTAGCCCGTAACCACGCTCAAGAGGTTCAACAATAATCGTTGCTTTCTTGCGCGGATCATGACCAGGAACCACTTCTATTTTGGTAGGCTTGATAAGCTCTTGCCAATTTTTCTGGATCACAATAAAACCCTTTCAAAAATAGATACTACCCAAAATTGGGTACGCGATTAAATACGACGGCGTTTTGGAGGACGACAGCCATTATGAGGAATTGCGGTAACATCACGAATTGATGTAATTTGAAAACCAATAGATTGAAGCGCACGTAACGCACTTTCACGCCCTGAACCAGGACCTTTAACTTCAACTTCCAGCGTTTTCATACCATGATCTTGAGCTTTTTTACCAGCATCTTCAGCAGCAACCTGCGCAGCATAAGGTGTCGATTTACGAGACCCCTTAAAACCCATCATGCCAGCTGATGACCATGCTACAGTGTTGCCTTGAACATCACTGATCGTAATCATAGTGTTATTAAATGTAGAATTTACATGAACAACGCCTGACGCAATATTTTTGCGCTCACGACGACGAACTTTTACTTTATCTTTAGCCATTAAACCAAACTTTCAATTATTTCTTCTTGCCAGCAATCGCAACTGCAGGGCCTTTACGTGTACGTGCATTGTTTTTCGTGTTTTGACCACGAACAGGTAGACCACGACGATGACGCAAGCCACGGTAGCAACCAAGATCCATCAAACGCTTGATGTTCATTGAAACTTCACGACGTAAATCACCTTCAACAAGATGTTCTGCATCAATAGTCTCACGAATTTTAATAACCTGTTGGTCAGAAAGTTCGTTAACGCGAAGTTCGCGAGCAATGCCCACTTTATCGCAAATTAATTTGGCGGAATGAGTACCAATTCCATGAATATATGTTAGTGCAATTTCGACACGTTTACCTGTCGGAATGTTTACACCTGAAATACGAGCCACGTGTTTATTCTCCTTATAATTTAACCACACTTCTATCACGCTAATAAAATCGGTGTAGCCAAATACCAAATGAATGGCAGTTTAAAATACAAACAAGTGCATCAATTTAACGAGTTAACTTGAAACACCATATTTTCCTATTTGTCGATGCCTTTTAAAGGATTCTTCACCCTTTAGCAATAGCAAAGTCAAATTATTCAGACTTCTGACAAAATCTTCTTAATATCTGAGGAAACGGTATCAATATCAGCCATACCGTCCACAGTTTTCAAAACACCCTGATCACCATAATACTTAATCAAAGGTGCCGTTTGTTCGTGATAAACTTGAAGGCGATTTTTAAGGGCCTCAACATTATCATCAGCCCTTGGGCCACCCACTGTCTCTTTTGCGCGTTGTTCAATACGTGCAAATAAATCAGCTTCAACCACTTCTATTGAAACAACCACATCTAGCTTAAGGCGTTTCTCGTCCAGCATTTTATCTAATGCTTCCGCCTGCGCTGAGTTCCTAGGAAACCCATCCAGAATAAAGCCTTTTGCACAATCTGCAGCATCCACTCTTTCAGAAATAATTCCAACAACCACCTCATCAGGCACTAGATCGCCACGATCCATAATATCTTTAACTTTAAGTCCCATCTCACTACCAGCAGCAACTGCAGCTCTTAACATATCGCCCGTAGAAAGTTGAGCATAGCCCATTTCTTCGACTAGTTTTTGAGCTTGCGTACCTTTTCCGGCACCTGGAGGTCCTAATAAAATTAGCTTCATTTCTTACGTCTCCCTCTTAGCTTTGACTTCTTAATGAGTCCTTCATATTGGTGAGCCAGCAAGCGACTTTGTATTTGCTGAACCGTATCCATGGTAACACTTACAACAATTAGTAAAGAAGTACCACCAAAATAGAATGGTAAAGCAAATTGAGACTGCAATATTTCTGGTAAGATACAAACCGCTACCAAGTAAGCCGCGCCAAGAACCGTAATTCTGGTCAGTACGAAATCGATATATTCGGCAGTTCTAGCACCAGGCCGAATACCGGGAATGAACCCACCTTGTTTTTTCAAATTATCAGCAGTGTCTGTCGGATCCATAGTGACAGATGTCTGAAAAAAGGCAAAAAACACAATTAAAACAACAAATGTAAGTAAATAAAGTGGTTGTCCACGGCCTAACAAGGCACTAATTGTTGCTATGATCTCGTTATCAGAAGTACCCGCAAAGTTAGATATTGTAACTGGAATCATCAACAGAGCTGTTGCAAAAATCGGTGGAATAACACCCGCTGTATTCAGCTTCAAAGGTAAATGAGAACTTTCGCCACCATACATCTGGTTATTCATTTGGCGTTTTGGGTATTGAACTAAAAGCTTACGTTGAGCACGTTCAACAAACACAATAAACGCAATAACTACAACCGAAAGAACCAAAATACCGATGATTAGGAATGTTGAAATCGTACCTTGTTGACCAAGTTGCAACATTTGAACCAAGCCAATAGGAATATTCGCAACAATACCTGCAAAAATAATAAGTGAAATACCATTACCAATACCACGAGCTGAAATTTGTTCACCAAGCCACATTAAAAACATAGTACCTACTACAAGTGTAGTAATTGTCGAAATTTTAAATATTAAAGGCGCAAT
>JABSRY010000088.1 GCA_013214985.1 Hyphomicrobiales bacterium | reverse complement strand
CTTCCGAGATCAAGTTACAGATAATTTCCGTATAATATCACATCAAGACTTTCGGGTCTTGGAGTGAGGCGTGTATACTAATAATTTCTTCAACTTTATGAACGGCGCGGCGCAGTTCGCCTTTTAGGCCTGTATCGGGTGTTAACCCTAATTTCACAGCCATTGCAACAACTTTTGAGAATTGCTCGCCTGACGCATTTAGGCCAGAAATCACATGTTTGATTTTTGATTTTTCGTCCGCTGTAACCGCCACCGAATAAAATATATCGGTCAATTGAATAGACTTAGCTAACGCAGCTTCATATTTTTTAATATATTTATCTTGAAGCCTATTGAGATAATCTTTTTCTGATCTTCTCATTTGCAAACCATAGGTATAAATTTTACTAAACAGATTGGCCTTATACGCTATATTTTCGGTATTAATATTTGCCCCAGTGACTTGATTAGCGTCAGTATAAGAATTTAATTGCATTGCCAATAGCGTAAAAATGCTAAGAAGCGTGATGATTCTGATTTGCCAAACGACTTTGATATTATTAAATTTATTGAAATATAACTGCATTATTTATAGCCCATTCTATGGTTTGAATAGCTATAATTATTACGATTTATGCTTTAGCATTAATTAACTTGTTGATTTTATTAATATTTAAATATTAGTCATCTATATGTACTAATAAGCTATTGTAATATATGGAAAATAAACCAGTGACAGATCTAAACCTTCGGCTTATGTTTTTTGTTTAATTTCAAGCTCGCGTTTTAAAGATGCGGCACCATTAATATAGGCTTCTTGACGCTCGACATTCCAATAATTTAAGCTATCCAGATCGATTTTTTCGCCAGTTACTGCGCAAATTACATATGAGCCTTTTTTAATTAGCTGATAGTCTGCCGCAAAATAGCGTAACTCTGCTTGTTTTTCTTCACCAATGCCAAACATAATATAACTTTCTTACGTTACTTAACGGATTTAAATTCTAGTTCACGTTTAATCATCGCAGCGCCATCAACATAAGCTTCTTGTCGCTCAACATTCCAATATTTTAAATCTGCCAATAAAATTTGCTTGCCTGTTACGGCGCAACTTACATGATCACCCGCTTCTATCACAATATAATCGGGTGAATTATAGTGGATTTTCGCTTGTTTTTGATCGCTAATACCGAACATATAATACCTTATAAATCAAACAGATTGCCTTGCCCATTATCGGGTTTTTGTTTTGCTGGTTTGTTTTGTTTTGTAATTTTAGTTGATTTTTTAGCCGATTTAGAATTTTTGTCAAGCATTTGACCCGCCGATTGTTTGCCGATGATGGCATCAAACGCGCCATCCGCAATTTTGACACTAATTAAATTACCCACTTTTGCATTTTTTATTGATTTTAGGCTTTTACCATTTTCATCTAACACCAATGCAAACCCCCTATTTAACACGCCTTTATAGGAATAACTGGTTAATAATTTACCGACATTGGTTAAGGCGGCATTGCGTTGTTTTAACTCAATATTTAAGGCGTGTTTTAAACGCTGTTTTAGTTGTTCAATATATTGAATTTTGTTTTTGATATTATAAGTTAACGCGCTGGCGGATAGTTTGCCTGCAATCCGCTCATATTGATTGCGTTTTTGCGCTGTGCCACTTTTTAATGCCCCCTGTAAGCGCAAAATGGCATGGTCTAACTTTTGCCTTGGCAGCATTAAAAGGTCGTTTAATTTTGGCAAGCCACGTTTGGCAGCAATTAATTTTTGACCCCTATATTCTAACAGCCTATATATGCCTTGTTTTAACCGAAAGCCTCGATCATCGATCATGAGCACCAAATCTCGTTTTACGGGCACTGCCATTTCGGCAGCAGCAGTGGGGGTTGGGGCGCGCCTATCGGATACAAAATCTATTAAAGTTGTATCGGTTTCATGGCCAATGGCCGAAATAAGCGGAATAGTACAATTCGCTACCGCTCGGGCCACAATTTCTTCGTTAAAACCCCATAAATCTTCGAGTGAACCACCGCCGCGGGCGACAATTATTAAATCGGGTCTTGGCATATTAGTTGGGTTTTGGCTTGCATCATCGCTTAACTTACTGAAACCATCAATGGCATTGCTGACTTCGGCGGCGGATGTATCGCCCTGCACTCTTACTGGCCAAATAATAACATGGCAGGGGAAGCGATCATTAATACGGTGCATAATATCGCGGATAACCGCTCCAGTGGGTGAGGTAATAACCCCAATAACTTTTGGTAAAAACGGTAATGCTTTTTTTCGATCTTGGTCGAACAAGCCTTCGGCAGCTAGTTTTTTCTTACGCTCTTCGAGCATTGCCATTAATGCGCCAACACCAGCAGGCTCTAAATTTTCGATAATAATTTGATAGCGTGATGACCCAGGAAAAGTGGAGAGCTTGCCTGTTGCGATAACTTCCATGCCTTCTTCGGGTTTAAAGCGCAGTTTATTCATAACCCCGCGCCAAACGACGGCATCCATGCGGGCTTTATCGTCTTTAAGCGAAAAATAAGCGTGGCCGCTAGAATGGGGGCCACGATAGCCCGAAATTTCGCCTCTTATTCGTACATATGAAAAATTATCTTCAACCAAGCGTTTAAGGGTTTGAGAAATTTCTGAAACCGATAATTCTAAAACATTACTATTGCTTGGTTTATTCATTAAACAACCTATATTTGCGCACAATATATTCAAAACTGTAAATTATTCGAATCAATGCGCACATTTTGAATTTTGGGTTTAATTTAACATCTATTCCTGATAAGAATAGCCAAGATTTTATTATTTAAGGTTTTTCGTAAGATTACCTGCATGTGGAGTATATAATGGGTAAAAAATTAAATGTTTTGGTGTTGGGTTCTGGTGGACGTGAACATGCGCTTTGCTATGGCATTGCCAAATCTGACAAACTTGCTAAATTATATATATGCCCTGGTAATGGTGGCACCGATACTGTTGCAGAAAGTGTTGATTTAGATGTTAAAGACCATTTGCAAATTGTGAATTTTGCCTATGATAATGATATAGATTTTATTATAATTGGCCCTGAAGCACCGTTGGTTGACGGCCTAGCGTCTAGCCTACGCGCTGCTGATATTTTGGTTTTTGGCCCCGACCGTGAGGCCGCACAAATAGAAGGTAGTAAAGGCTTTATGAAAGACCTTTGTCGCGAATTTAACATTCCGACCGCAAAATATGAACGGTTTAGCGATGCGACAAAAGCCAAAGAATTTATCAAATTAATGGGGGCGCCATTGGTGGTTAAAGCCGATGGGCTTGCCGCGGGCAAGGGGGTTATAATCGCCCAAAATATTGCTGAAGCTAATTTTGCGATTGACGATATGTTTGGCGGGGCATTTGGTGATGCAGGTGCCGAAGTGGTTATTGAAGAATTTATGGTCGGCGAAGAGGCTAGTTTTTTTGCTTTGGTTAATGGTGCAAATGTTGCACCAATGGTCGGCGCACAAGACCATAAACCCGTGGGTGAAGGCGACATGGGCCCAAACACAGGCGGTATGGGTGCTTATACCCCTACGCCAATTTTGGATGAAGCCATGACCAAACGGGTGATGGATGAAATTATAATTCCGACCGCTAATGCTATGGTAAAGCGCGGCATGCCATTTGATGGTGTGTTATTTGCGGGTTTAATGATTACCGAAACTGGCCCCAAGTTGATTGAATATAATGCACGTTTTGGTGACCCAGAAATTCAAGCAATTGCCATGCGCTTACAATCTGACATGTTAGAGCTTTTATTGGCGACTGCGCAAAACCGTTTAGATGAACTCAAAATCAAATGGTCAGATGATGTGGTTATGAATGTGGTTATGGCGGCCAAAGGCTACCCGATTGCCTATAATAAAGACACCGAAATTAGCAACCTTGAAGTTGCGAGTGCGCCTGATAATATTACTATTTTTCATGCGGGTACAAAACGGTTGGGCGGTAACATTGTTGCCAATGGTGGCCGTGTGCTTAACATTGTTGCCGCGGCAGGCAGTGTAAAAGCGGCTGCACAAGCAGCATATGATGCCATTGATAACATTGATTGGGATGATGGTTTTTGCCGAAAAGATATTGGGTTTAGAGCTATTGCCCGCGAAGATAAACAATAGTAACATTTAACCTACTCTTACCATTGGTGAATTATATGGCGAACCCCTCTGTTAAAATTGGACTTGCACTTGGTGGTGGTGGTGCGCGGGGTTTAGCCCATATTTGGGCAATTAAGGCCATTGAAGAGTTGGGGCTTGAGGTTAATGTTATTTCTGGCACATCGATTGGCGCAATGATTGGCGCGGCACATGCCTCTGGCATGAGTGGTGATGATTTACTGATTTATGTTCAAGAAAAACTGAAAAATACTGCTAAAATTGTTAGTCAAATTTTTTCGGCCTCGCCGAGCGATTTGGTGGATTTACTAAACCCGTTTAAACCCGCCTTATTAAATGGCGAAACCCTGCTTGATATATTGTTGCCTAACCAAGTAGTTAATGATTTTAGCGAACTTAAAATACCTTTGAAAATTATAACAACCAATTATTATGAAGGCAGTGAATTCATAATTACCAAAGGCAATTTGGGTTTGGCAATTACTGCTAGTGCTGCAATACCTGCGGTTTTTAGGCCAGTTATTATGGACGGAAACATTTATATAGATGGTGCATATTGTAACCCTGTTCCCTATAGCACAATATTAGATGATTGCGATTTTTCTATTGCTATAAATGTAAATGGGCGGCCTATAAAGCCTAAAAAATCTACTAAAAAATCCAATAAAACCAGTGTTTTTATTCCGACCAGCAAAGATGTATTATATGCCTCTAATCAATTGATGCAAAACAGAATTATGGAAGAAAGACTGTGCCATTCTGCCCCTGATATTTATATGCATGCGCCGATTGATAAATTTAAAGTTATGGATTTTCATAAAGCCCAAGAGATTCTAGAGGCAACTAAGCCTATGAAGGATGCTCTAAAACGTGAAATAACCCTAATATTGGGACTTTGACCCACCCTACAAGTTGTAATGTCTTACTTAGTACAATTTATGTACTAGGCGGGTAGTTTTAGTTACTTTATGCTTCTTTTCATAACAACTGGAGGGATTGTAAAATGACATAATTGTAAAAGCCACAAAATTGGCAACTATATTTAGTGAAAATGCTCAAAACTTTGATGCAAATGATATTTTTGTTGGCGACAATATTCAGATGCTAAAAGATGCGGGATTAAGCTATGCAGGCGTTCCCAAAGAGTTTGGCGGCGCTGGGGCAAATATTTCGGACTTATGCGGCATGTTGCGCATTATTGGCGCGGCTTGCGGCTCGACTGGCCTGGCATTTTCTATGCACACACATCAGGTGGCTTTTCCTGCTTGGCGATGGGAACATAAACAAGCCGAAGTGGTAGTGCCTTTGTTAAAGCGCATCGCCAATGAAAAACTTATTCTAGTTTCTAGTGGTGGGTAGGACTGGATCGGCGGTAGTGGAGATGCCACAAAGGTTGAAGGTGGCTACAAAATTAATGCCCGCAAAGTATTTTCATCTGGCGCTGCAATGGGCGATATTTTAATGACCAGTGCTATTTTTAAAGAAGCAGATGGCACAAAATCTGTATTACATTTTGGGGTGCCAATGAGCGCGCCCGAAATACAAATTCAAGACAATTGGAAAACTTTAGGCATGCGCGGTACTGGGTCAAATGATATTATAATTAAGGATTTATTTGTTGCCGATGCTGCCGTTGCATTTTCGCGCAAAGCGGGTGAGTGGCATCCTGTTTTTCATATGTTATCGACCATTGCTTTTACATTGGTATATTCGGTCTATGTTGGCATTGCACAAAAAGCCCGCAATATAGCCGTTGAGATTGCAAAAAAACGCCCTATAAACCATTATAGTTTAGATATTGCAGGGCGTATGGAAACAAGCCTACGTGCGGCGCAAATGGCGCACAGCTCTATGTTAGATGCGGTTAATAAAAACACGCCATCTGAAATTATTGTCAATGATGTGATGATCGGCCGAACTTTAGTTGGCCAAAACGCCATAAAGACCGTTGAACTTGCTATGGAGCTTGCTGGTGGAGTGGGTTTTTACCGCGATACAGGGCTTGAAATATTATTTAGAGACATTCAAGCTGCGAAGTATCACCCTTTGCAAGCGGGTTCTCAAGCCCATTATGCAGGGGCTATGGCATTAGGGCAAAGTGTAAAAAACATTTACTAAGCTATGTTTTTTATCTAAGGTGATGTAATGATTTCTGGGGGAATTAGATGACAACCAACGCAAATTATGGCCAATATTGCCCATTATCTATGGCTGCAGAGTTTCTTTGCAATCGATGGACCTTGTTATTAATTCGTGAAATGTTGTTTGGTTCGACCAGTTTTAACGATATTTGCCGTGGCTTGCCGCTCGCATCTAGAACCTTATTATCCAACCGCTTAAAAGAGCTTATTCAAAAAGAAATTGTTACAAAGTCAAAAAACACCGATACTGGGCAAACTCAATATTTACTGACTGAAGCAGGGTTGGAGCTTGGTGCAGTAATAAAAGCAATGGCGAGTTGGGGGCAAGAATGGTTGCAAACCGAGCCAGCTCTTGCCGAAATTGATGAATCCCTGCTGATGTGGGATATTAGACGCAATGCAAAGCCATTGGCTATACTGCCTGACCCATTCATTGTGCATTTTCACTTAAATGATATAGCAGAAAACCGCGCCAATCATTGGCTTATATATGAAAATGATGAAGTAGATTTATGCTATATTGACCATGATTTTAATATCGATGTGGTTATTGATGTTTCGGTGAAAAAGCTAGTTAAAATATGGATGGGTTGGGATGATTATGATGCCGCAATTAACGACAGTAGCCTAATTGTTGAGGGGTCCAAAAAATATGTCGATATTACAAAGGTATGGTTAGGCCAAAGCAGTATTGCCCATGTTAAAAAACACCCCGAGAATAAGCGCATTAACGCTTGATTTATTTATAAAACTTGCCTTGAAAATATGCGAATAATGCCACTATTGCTGCTACAAGTACAAAATATAGTCGGCCTTCTTCGGTAAAAACATTGGTAGACATAATTATTATTGAAGTCGTAGCAACCCATGCCCAATCTGCAACAATTATAACCATGGTTAGTGTTTTAAGCTTATCCAAATTAAAACCAATATAACCTACGAACAGACCAAAACCAGCCAAACCTGCTGCTAAAAGCAATATTATGACCTCGGCAGACAAACCAATTAGTTCAATGTCTGCAACTAATAGTATTTGGGCAATTTCTGCGGGTATTATAAACATTATTAAAGCATTTATAATTGAAAAACTGGCGTTTAAAACTAGTAATTTGGCTAGTTTTGTTTGTAGATTGTGCATGTTTATTCCTACTATTTCTCTGTTTAATCTAAAAACTTCCAACTGTCAGCGCCGTCGAAATTTCTTTGTTTGATTTGGTTAATTTGTTGTGGGTCTGCTAGGTTTAGGTTTACTGCTTTTTTCGCCGCTATGTCGCCTTTGAGCTTTACCCAATGGGTTGTGCAACCGCAGGTTTTGCAACTATGGAATGCTAAGTTTTTATCGCCATAGCTATATGCAATTGTTACATTTGGTTTTGCAATTATTTCTACATTATCTGCGTGAGAATATACCCATAACGCGCCTAATTTTAGGCACATAGAGCAGTTGCATTTTAATGCAAAATCGGGCGTATCGTTAAAACGATACTTTACGGCGCCACAATGGCATGAACCTTTTATCGTTTTTGATGTCATTTTTCACTCTGGGTTAAGTTCATTCAAAAAATGAACTTATGTTAAAGGATTGTCCTCCAAACACTACTTGATTTATCTGTAGGGTTGAAATATCATTTATATATACTCACAATATTTTTAATTATGGAGATGTTTTGTCCTCTAATCCAAAGTCTATTTCAGACTCAAATAAACTTCAACTTCACTACTATAGCCTAACGCCTTTAAAATGATTACACTGATATAATGACCTATTCTGTTGATTTTCGCCGCCATATCCTTTTTA
>JABSRY010000087.1 GCA_013214985.1 Hyphomicrobiales bacterium | reverse complement strand
TCATAGGCTTCGGCAACAACATCTACCCTGCGGTCAGACGAATCTAGGACCATCTGAATTTCGGGATATGATTCTAAAAATTCGGCCAACCATTTGTTTAAATAAGCATCGCAGAATATGGTTGCGGCACTAATTTTTAATACGCCAAAAGGTTGATCTTTTTGGCTTGTAATTTGATCATCAATGCATTTTGCTTCGATTATCAGCTGGCTAGCATGTTTGTAATAAATATCGCCCATTTCTGTTAGACTTAGCGTTCGGGTGGTTCTATTTAACAACCGAGTACCCAATCTATTTTCAAGCCGTGTGATTTCTTTGCTAATGTGGGAGGCGCTGTGATTTAAACTTTTGGCTGCGCCAGAAAAGTTACCTTGTTTGACCACTTCGCAAAAAATTACCATGCCATCGAATAAATTATTATATGTTTTCATGGTTAGAATTTGCCATTAATCGGGACTTTGAGCAATGAATAATTGGCGTTTTGTTACAAATATTTTAAATTTGATTATAATTGTTAAAGAAATTACGAATATTATAAATATGCCCGAAAATGAAGGAATTCACCATAAATTATAAATAGGCGGGTTGGTTGAGGCATAGCCGTGTTTTTGAGTGAAACGTACATTTACTTGAAGGTTTGCATTATAGGATTTTGTTTTAAATATTAGTGACAACATGTTCATGAAAATAAAAAACACGAGCCAAATGTTTGGCTCGTGTTTAATAGATAACTATTCAATCTGGTTTAATTAAACAGATTTTAGGTTACAAGCAGATTGCTTGCCTTTTTCTTCTTGAACTTCATACTCGATCTTTTGACCTTCGTCTAGACCGTCTAGGTCTGAAACTTGAACAGCGCTAATATGAACAAACACATCAGAACCGCCATTTTCAGGCTCGATGAAACCAAAACCTTTAGCTGGGTTAAACCATTTTACTGTACCAGTTGCCATGTTATTTCTCCTTGTGCAAATATTGGTATAATCTTCAACCACAATGTTGTGATCAAAGATGTGGGCTTGAAAAGGACTTACGTTTATTAGCCTCGACCGAACCAAAATATTTGGAAAGAGAAGTAGATGCATTAGTAACGTATCAATCAAGCATGGTGGCCTTAGACACTAGTTTAAATTATAAAACAAGCTATTTCATAGTAATTGCCATAAAATATCGAGTTTGATGTAAATATAGCCCATAATTAATGTCAGAATAAGCGGTTTATTCACTTGATTCTAGACGAATGTTGCGTATTTAACCAGATCGTGCCGCGCCACGGCTAGAGGCTGCCAAGTTCGGAATATTCTTGCCGCCCATATTTTTACCGTTTTTATTTAACTGAGTGTCAAACCTGCCCGCAGTACGCTTTTGCTCTGCAACGGCAGCTGGGGTCGGCGCTTTGCCCGTTTCATGTGCTTGGGCTAATCTTTTTTTCTTACGCTCACGTGCTCTAGCTTTGCTCATCGGAATGGCCTTTTTTTTAATTAGTCTACAGGTTAACCTATATTTGAAACAAAAGAAAGAGCGGCTATATTTTGTAGTATATTATTTTAATGCCTTATTTCACTATTATGCGGGTTACATGTATAATTCTAAATACTGCATTACACAAATTGAATAACTTCATGATACCTATGGGCGAAGGTGCATGGTGCTAATTTCGTTATATGCCTGTAACTTCTGCCAAACTATCGCTGATGTCTTTGGCTGTATGTTGTAGGTTAATCAAAAAATCATCAGCAAACTGGATATGAGTTTTATAAGTTTTTGGCCAATACAAATTTATGGCACCATAAATTTTATTCTCGGTTTTAATAGCAACTGCTATGGCCGAAAGGCCATCATCAACATTATTTGAATGGCGGTTTTCTAGGCGATCATCAATTGATTTAATAGTTTGATGTTTTTTAAGTCTGTAGCCGTAACCATATTGGCGTGCTTGTTCGATTTTATCTATAAATTGATCAAAAGTTAGGTGCAATATTTTAAGACCCAAATAAGCATTATCTTTAGTTTGTTCATGAATTTTTTCAATTTCGTGATTATCCATACACATTAAACATGCCATTCCTGTTGCAGAATTAAACATATTCACATCAAGGTCGATAATCGTATTATGCATTCCAAACGGGCTAAGTTTATCTGTCCCATCGGCAATTTTTAGTTGAATGCCGTTTAGAATATGAAAACTTGCGGGCCAATAAATTTGTGTGGTGAGCTTAATTAAATGCGGCATAACAATATCAAATATAATAGCGCCATCACCAGATAACGACTTTTTTTCAAAATTAGATACCGTGATGTTTAGCCTGTAGTGTTTATCGATGATTGAGCGCCTTACCCAACCTCGGCTTATTAGAGTGTCCATCATTCGGCAAATAGTTGGTTTCGCTAAACCTGTGCTTTTGTGCAAGTCCGCTAAAGAACATGATATATTTTGTGACAATATTTCTAGTAAATAAATGCCACGGTCTAGTGATCTGGTGCCCATTGAATTCGCCTATTTAAAAACGGTCGTTCCATCTAGTGGAACGATTTTAATGCATTATTGCGGTAAATCAATAAATTTGCAAAACTTTTTTATAAATTAAATAGTAGAAACCAAGTTTAGTTTAAACCGTAACATTAAGAGGGAAAATAATGATTTTCAAGTTATTTAAGAATTTAGCCACATTGGCGTCACTGGTTGCCTTATCAACTTTTGCCAACGCGCAAGATTGGAAACCATCTGGGCCAATTACTTTGCAGGTTGGTTTTGGTGCTGGTGGATCTACAGATACATTAGCAAGGGTTATCGGCAAATCATTAGAAGCCCAAACTGGTTGGGATATAATTGTCGAAAATAAACCTGGCGGCGGGGGCGTGGCTATGTTTTCAGTTCTCGCCACTCAAAAACCAGATGGTCACAAACTTGGAATTGGGGTAAATTTACCAATATTAATGCAACTGTCTTTGCGCGGTGATAAAATACCCTTCAAAGCCGATGATTTTGACTATTTAGCCACCATTGCAACCGCCCCACTATCGATCATCGCCAATGCCGATGCCCCTTATAATAGCTTTAAAGAATATATTGAATATGTCAAAAAAAATGGCAAAGGTAAGGTTGGTTTTGATGCGGGGCCACAAAAATTCTTAATCATGGCGGCGGCCAATAAATCGGGCGTTAAGTTAAGTTTAATATCGCATAAAAGCGCGGCTGAGATTATGCAGTCCATTCTGGGCGGTCATGTTGATATTGGCTTTAGTGCTGGCACACATATTAAATATTTAGAATCGGGCAAAATCAAACTATTAGCGGTTGCTACAAACGATCGCCATTCATATGCACCAGATGTAGAAACCATGGTAGAACAAGGCTTTGGAAACAGTGTTGAACCTTTTTTTATATTGCTGCTCCAAAAGGCCATGCCGATGACGTTAAAGCCACTTTGGTTAAGGTGTTGGCTAATGCACTAAAAAGTGATGAGGTGGCAAAAATTGTTAAAAATTTGCTAAACACAGTACCTGTTAACTTGGGGCCAGATGGTACACGAGATAAGTTAGTAAATGGTGCAAGCGAAATTCAGAGTCTGATAGACGCTGCACTTAAAAAGTAGAAACCTGTGAATATAGGCATTCGTTAACGGGTGCCTATTGGTTTTAAAAGGAAAGCTAGACTTATGAAAGTAGACCGATTTATAGGTATTATTTTATTTCTGTTTGCCAATATATTATATTTTTACATCATACCTACCCAAACAGAATATATAGGATATGGCGTGATAGAACCAAATAGCTTGCCTAATATAATGGCTTATATAATTGCCATTATGGCTTGTTTGCTGGTTTTAAAACCAACAGCAGATTTGCAGGTGAATTTCAGATTATTGCTAAATGTCATCATATTTGTATTTGGGGTTGGTTTAACTGCCTATTTAATGAGTTTGTTTGGTTTTCTATATGTTGCGCCATTAATGGCACTTGCAATTATGTGGATTGTCGGCGAAAGACGTAAATTATGGTTAACATTTGGCGTGGTGATTTTGCCGCCTGCCATTTGGGCGATCGTAACGCAACTCCTTGATAGGCAATTGATGTAGGAACAAAATATGTTAGATTTTGCAACCATATTGGCGGGTTTAGGCGATGCGTTTAGCCCGACTAATTTAATATTTGTCATCGCGGGAATTATCATTGGGCAATTTGTAGGCGCCATTCCTGGTATTGGGCCAGTTATGACGATGGCCATTGCCATTCCATTCACATTTATATTAAACCCGCTACCTGCTTTAAGTTTGCTGATTGGCATTCATAAAGGTGGCCTTGTTGGTGGTGCAATCCCAGCCATATTAATCAACACACCAGGCACACCTGATGCCGCCGCCACTGCACTAGATGGTTATCCACTTACCAAAAAGGGCAAGCCACTGAAAGCCACTAAAATGGCTTTATATTCGTCAATAACCGGTGATGTTTTTAGTGACTTAGTTCTGATTACGGTTTCTGTACCACTTGCGGCTTTGGCATTAAAAATGGGGCTGATTGAAATTTTTGCGCTCATGATTTTTTCATTTTCAATCATTGCGGGCTTGGTGGGGGATACTATTTCCAAAGGCATTATTGCTGCATGTTTGGGTATTTTATGTGCTTGCATCGGTCTTGACCCCGAAAATAGCACCCCACGGTTTATATTTGGCAATTTTACTTTATACGATGGCTTACCGATCGCATCCGTCGCTATTGGCATGTTGGCCGTATCTGAGATTTTTAGACGGTTGGCCAGTATGGAAAATGCAACCCGTGCCGCGATTGTCATCCCCAAAAATCAAAGCCCAGAAGACACTAGAATATCGTTCAAAGAATATTGGGCCGTGCGTTATACGCTTTTGCGCGGTGCAACCATTGGCACTATATTGGGTGCAATACCTGGTGTGGGTTCGACCGCAGCAGCCTTTATGAGTTATGCATTTCAAAAAAACAGTTCCAAAAATCCAAATAGTTACGGCAAAGGCAACATAAAGGGTATCGCTGCAACCGAATCTGCAAACAGCAGTGTTGCAGGTGCCGATTTTATACCGCTTTTAACCCTAGGTTTACCAGGTAGCGCATCTGCCGCGCTGATTATTAGTGCGTTTTTGGTTCAGGGAATTCAGCCTGGGCCACTTTTATTTCAAGAGCAGGGGCGTTTAATATATGGCCTTTTTGGTGCGATGATTATGGCAAATATGGTCAATTTTGGAGTTGGTTTATTTGGCATGAGGCTTTGGATTAAAATAGTCTCTGCGCCAGAATCGGTAATATTTTCCAGTGCAATTTTATTATGCATTGTTGGCGTATACCTCTCTACAGGCGGTATGTTTGGGGTGGTAATAATGCTTATATTTGCGCTGTTGGGTTATATAATGAACATGCTCGGTTTTCCGACAGTTGTGTTTATTATTGCCTTCTTTTTGGGCGATAGGTTTGAACTTTCTTTAGGCCAGACACTAAATATTTTAGATGGGGATTATGCCGATCTGGTCAATCACCCTGTTGCAATTGGTTTGATCTTACTAGCAATGGGTTCAATTTATTTTTTCATGTTTAAAATGCCTAACGCCACTAAAAATACGACGGATGAATTGTCAGAGGATTAAATTTAGATGAATGTTTTATTTATAATGTGCGATCAATTACGCTATGACTATCTTAGCTGTACTGGTCACCCTAGCTTGCAAACACCCAATATTGATGAATTGGCAAAAAATGGCGTTAGGTTCGACAATGCCTATGTTCAATCGCCAATATGTGGGCCAAGCCGCATGAGTTTTTACACGGCGCGGTATGTTAGGTCGCATGGTTCTACTTGGAACAATTTTCCGCTTAGGGTAGGGGAGATGACCATTGGTGACCATTTAAAGCCGCTAAATGTACGAACTGCACTATGCGGTAAAACCCATATGACGGCCGATATAGAAGGCATGAAAAGACTTGGTTTAGACCCCAATTCGGCAATTGGAGCCAGCCTATCGGAATGCGGGTTTGAAGTTTGGGATCGACTGGATGGGTTACACCCCACGGGTGGCAAACAGCCAAGCCATTATAATGACTATTTAGAAGGCTTGGGCTTTAACGGCCCAAACCCTTGGGAGCAATGGGTAAATAGCGCCGATGGGCCTGATGCCGAAATTCTTTCTGGCTGGTTATTATCGCACGCCGATAAGCCCGCACGCGTGAAAGAGCAAGCCTCTGAAACACCCTATACAACCGATAGGGCAATGGCGTTTATTGAAGATGCTGGCGATACGCCTTGGTGTTTACATTTAAGCTATATGAAACCGCATTGGCCATATATTGTGCCAGAGCCGTATCATAATTTATATTCTGAAGCGGATGTCATACCCGTTATTCGCAACGAACAAGAAAAGCGCGATGCACACCCAATTTTAAAAGCTTATTACCAACACAGGTTTAGCCAAGTTTTTGCACGTGAGGGCGTGCGTGAAAGGGTGATACCCGCCTATATGGGTCTAATTAAGCAAATAGACGATCAGATTGGCAGGTTAATGGGGTTTTTGGAGCAAAAAAACTTAAAGCAAAATACGCTTATTATATTTACCTCCGATCACGGTGACTATCTTGGTGATCATTGGCTTGGGGAAAAAGAATTATTCCATCAGCAATCGGTGAAAGTGCCACTAATTATTGTTGATCCCTCAAAAGACGCCGATATAACGCGTGGTACCGTTAATGACGATTTGGTCGAAGCCATTGATTTATTGCCAACATTTATAGATTTTAACGGTGGTGTTATTCCGCATCATATATTAGAAGGCCAATCTTTATTACACAAAACGCGGCGCCGTGATGCGGATACGAGGCGCGAATATGTGATTAGTGAATATGATTATTCAATGCGTAAGGCGCGTAAAGTTATGAGCCAAGATATTAGTGACTGCCGATTGATTATGATTTTTGATGGCCGTTATAAACTCATTCATATTGGGTTTTGGGATGAACGTGAGCTTGAACTTGCCACACAATGTGATGATGCAGGCAATTAGTCGATGGGTTTTCTAATTAAAACACCGTATAAAGTCATTAAAAATGAACACTTGCTAAAATCTAATTGCTTTATAGAATGGTTGAAATAGAACTGAGCTGTAACGAACTGATATCAGGTGGCAATGGGCAATTTTCAAAAACATAAGAATCATGATACTTATTTTGTTCCTGGACTTTTTCGGGGATTAAGAGTGTTGGAGATTTTGGCAGAACATGAAGCACCTATGTCCGCTAGTGAGTTAGCCCGTGAGATGGAAATAAGCCGTTCATCGGCGTTCAGGCTGGTCTATACGCTTAACTATATGGGGTTTACGCAAAATGCTAAAGGCTCACAAGATGTTGAACTTGGGGGGCGGGTGCTAAATTTAGGTTTTTCGTTTTTGGCGTCCCAGAAAATGATACAAACCGCACGTGCTGATTTAAAATCACTGCGCGATGACACAAAAATATCAAGTCATATGGCTATACTAGAATCAAAAGAAGTGTTGTTTTTAGAATGTATCCAGTCAAAATCGGGACATTTAAGCAATGTTAATGTTGGGCGCCGTATGCCTGCTTATCAGTCGCCACTAGGCTGGATATTATTATCTGACCTCACCAGCCGCAAATTGATGGCACTTTATAAAGATGTTGAAATGACCCAACTGACCGATAAAACACCTAATACGCCCAATATGTTGGTCGACGCAGTCAATAAAGCGGTGGAAACGGGCATTGTGGTGAGCTATGGCTCGGCAGGCAAAGATGGTATATCGATTTCAGCACCGATATTTGATAAAGAGGGTGCAATCGTTGCTGCTATTGATATTTCGGGCCCGAACGCGGCATTTGATATGCAAATTATACAGAGTTTTTACATTCCTAATGTCGAAAAAGCCGCTAGAAGTATCTCATCACGGCTTGGGTACAATGCCAACTCCTAATTGTTTTTAGAACCGACCACAGTCTATTTTTGCTTTGTCGCCAGTGATGGCAGACGAGGCGTCTGAGGCATAATATAAGGCGGCATAACCAACTTCTAATGGGTCGACCCAGCGTTTTAGGGCGGCAGGGTCGGTATAATTTTCTTTTATGATATAGCCTGACGCCTTTAATTTGATTCAAATTTTCC
>JABSRY010000086.1 GCA_013214985.1 Hyphomicrobiales bacterium | reverse complement strand
TCTTATGAATATATTTGCTCATGCGAACATTCTACGCCCCAAGGGGCGGGGAATTGAACCCTAAAAATGATTAAAAGCAAGACCAGACGCTTACGCTTCTTCTGGCAATGACCGCTTTTAACCCTAGAGGGCATTTTTAAAATTAAATAATTATATGAAAACCGCCCAGATAAACACCATAAAAAATATTGAACAACAGGGGTGACGCTATAATTAAATAGCGCCACCTGATGCCCTTTACTTGAAGAGTAGAGCATCAAGACAAAAGTTTACTTATTGTCACCTATCGGGAGGTGATATACTAAGAAAGACATTTACATGTCATTAACAGAAACAACAAAATATTATGAAGTAGAACCGACTGTTCCAGTTGCGCCATATTTAGGTGGTAAAATTAGATTGGCCAAGAAAATAATTACCCGCATTAATACGATTGAGCATACCGCATATTGTGAGCCATTCGTGGGAATGGGCGGTGTTTTCTTTAGACGCAACATGAGACCAAAAGCTGAATTTATTAATGACTATAATGGCGAAGTCGTAAACTTGTTTAGAATATTACGCGAGCATTATCCACAATTTATGGAAGTTTTGAAATTTCAAATCTCTAGTCGCCGTGAGTTTGAACGCATGGTTAAAATCGCTCCTAATACTCTAACGGATTTGCAACGAGCAGCACGGTTTTTATATTTACAAAAAACATCATTTGGCGGCAGGGTATCTGGTCAAAGCTTTGGTGTTACTAAAGAACGTGGTAGCCGTTTTGACATTACAAAAATCGCTCCAATTTTGGAGGATGTTTACGAGCGTTTATCAGGTGTCACCATTGAGAATTTGAGTTTTGAAAAATTCATACCACGCTATGATAAATCAACCACATTGTTTTATATAGACCCACCGTATTACACGAATGAAAATGACTATGGCAGAGACCTATTTAGGCGCTCGGATTTTGAAGTGTTAAACGAGCTTTTAAAAGGGCTTAAAGGCAGATTTATTTTATCATTAAATGACAGACCAGAAGTACGAGAAATATTCAAGTCATTTAATTTTGAAGAGGTGAGCTTGAAATATTCTCTTGCTAAGGTTACCACTAAAACAGTTGGAGAACTGATAATTTCTAATTGACGGCAGTCCAAATAAGTAACATCAATTAAACTAATGAGGATTTATTATGAATGATATAAAAAAGAAAATTGCGGCATTGTTGGCAAAGGCTGAAAGTACAGATAATGATTTTGAAAGTGAATTATTCCTATCAAAAGCCAATGAACTTATGGAAAAACACCAAATAAACAATTTGGATCTTGGCATTGATGATCCGATTAGTGATGAGGAGTTTATGTATGGCTCTAGCGGTATTCCGTCTTGGAAATTTAGTTTATTGTGTGTGGTGTCTGCTTTCTACGGGGCAACCGTAGCTAAATCAACGATGGGACGGAAAACAT
Organism: Hyphomicrobiales bacterium; assembly: GCA_013214985.1. GTDB lineage: Bacteria > Pseudomonadota > Alphaproteobacteria > Rhizobiales > OSC116 > OCS116. Next base: position 6,738 of record JABSRY010000086.1, on the reverse strand, counting down.
CAGTTAGACTGATTGGCAAGCAATCTGCATGTATCACTGTTGAATTGATGTTTCCATATTTATTAAAGCAAATTACAAAACAGGCTCAGAAATTAAGAAGTGATGGATATGGTAACAAACTTGCACAGCTTAAAGTTAGAGTTTCAAATTCTTTATATTTCAGAATGCACGAAATTATAAGAAATCGGCGTAAGGCAGTGGTTCAGAATAATATAGACACTAATAACGCATTAGTAATAAAGAGCGAACTAGATCTATATTTAAAAACAAAATACAGTAATTTTGTGTCTGTAAAATCACGAGGGAAAATTGTATCCCAAGCTTCTCAAGAAGCTGCAAAAAAAATTGGCTTAAATTTACAAACAGAAAATAAAAGCAAAACACTACTTTTAAATAAGGTAACGTAAAGGTTAGTTTTATATTCTAAATAATGACCTAAAATCCGCTAATTTACTATAATGACGGTATCAAGCTAAGTGTCGCGGCAGTATCACGCAAAACGCCGCGCTACAAATATGTGCTAGTTTGTTCTCATTATTATTTTTATGAAAATTAATATATTTCACGAGTGATTCGACACTGCAACGTTATAAAACAGCACCAAAATCTTAAATCGTTAAAATATCCACAATATATATTTTGATTTAAATCTCATATGCAAGTAGACAAAAAACAAATTTGATAATAAACGCCTCTAAAATACTTCTATCCAAATTTAGTTGTATCAACCTCGGTATATTCCGCTTTCCAACGACCTTCGGAAACAGGCATATAGATATTTTTATCATCAACGAAAAACTGTAGCAAATAGTCGCTAGGTTTTAAAATCGATTTATCTTTATAACTTTTAAGAGTAATTTCACCATCTTTATGACTTGCAGAAAAGTCGGGCGTATTATCAACCCAGTCGCAAACCTGCTGTAAGTTGCTTTCGGTTACTTGCATAGCATGAACATACATTTTAGAATAAGCGAATATTGTTGTCATTGGTAATTGCCTTTTATGTGTGCTTTAATATCATAATTAATAAATATATGCGTTTTATAACATAAATTCAGACACAAAAAAAGGCGGCTAGGAATCACCCTAACCGCCAAATGTTTGTAATGTATATTTTAGGTATTCTGATCGACAAATGAGTTTGTCATTAATTAATGCCTAGCTAACCATGTTCAAGCAACTCAACAACCGCTTTCAGTTTTGCCTTGCAGACGATATAATCTTTCCGTAATTTAATCACTTGCGGCATTAATTGCCCTGCAACGAATTTTACTTTAGGGCACGGCTCTTTTAGTTTTTCTGGCAGTTCAATTAGCACCGTCCTCTGACAACCGGTTACCAACATCATCGCCAATAACACAATTATAGTTTTTAAAGTTTTCATTTAATTGTCTTTCTTCTTTGTTGGCATGTTTTTCTACAAATTCGACATGCTTTACTGTAACTTCCGTTTTCGCCGCATTTATTTTAGCCGCTAGCTTATAAGGTTCACGGCCATGACTAATGCCCAACAGATAAATCAAAATCGCGGCTACTAGAGCAACTAGCAGCCTTCTAGGTATGAGTGACCATAATCTAATAAAAATGCTATATGCCATGCTCATTTACCTTTTTATTGCGCTCGTAGATGATATAACCAAACAAGCAACAAACACCAATTACAGCAAGCATTTTCCAATCAAATGCACCAATAACGCCGCCAACATTATCGGCAATATCGCCACCTTTTGCAGTGATAGATGTTACCTTATCAATGGCCTTTTCAATTGTACCAAATTGTGTAGCAACCACGCCACCAACACCAACCAATGAGGCAACATTAGTTTTACTAATAAGCTTGGTTTTTGATAAACGGTAGCCCAATAAATCAGATTTTTTATAACGGCTGATTTTAACCGTATTGCCTTGGTTGCCGCCCAATACTTTAATATGGGTTTTAGTTTCGCCCATATAAAACGCCACATGCCCTTGCCAAGATGATTTACCACGTTTGAAAATAACCACACAGCCAACAACAGGTTTGATAATCTTGCGTCCCCATTTTAAATATGATCGAGCATTTAAAGCACGAGTGCTTGTTAAACCCGCTTTTTCGAGGCATGAGCCAACAAATGCAGCACACCATGGGGTTTCATCATCTTTCACCCATTCATGCCCTACATCGGCAAAATATTGCACTATTTTGGGATTGTCCTTTTGGCCTTTAATTTCTTTGGTGCCTTGTTCATTTATTGCTATTTGTAGATATTTTTGCATATTCATTTCTCCATAAAAAAAGCCCCACTAAAAGCGAGGCGTGTTAATTTTGTTTATTGATTTATTATTTTGTTAACTGATTGTGTCTTAGGGTTACTAATGTTTTATAAAAACTTGGATCGCACTCTCTTTTTTTATAAAACTTAATGGCCGCTTCTTTTTGAACCTGAAGCGACCATTAAATTTATTAAATGCTCAAATAAAAAATCAAAAAAGATCGGTTATTTTTATTTACTTGTTAGTTTGTTAACTAACAATACCTAGAGATAGGAAGTGCTTTACAAACATTTTAAACATCCACGTTTATTTTTGTAAAACTTAACGGCCGCCTCATAACGTTGGCGACCGTTAAATCTATTAACTTCTTCAATTAAAACAACCAAAAGAATGGGCTATTTTTTCCATTTCATTTTAACTTATTGTTTTGTTAATATGTTATACTTTAGGATAACTTATGAGATGTAAGTATTCCAAAAACTTATATCTCATACAGCTTAGCGGTCACTTTCATCCCCCAGAAGATAAACGTGACCGCTGACCCAATTATTTCCCACGATTTTTAAATTTAAACCAGATTTGAACGGATATCCAAATGACACCAACGATAGGCAACCATAAAGAAGCATGTGTGCTGACTTCTTCTAGTTTTGGCATCCAACCAAAGCTAGTTATCGCACCCGCCGATACGATATAATTTATTTTGTCCATACTTCCCCCATTCATAATACCACCTCAAACCCAAGCGCGGATAAAAGCCACCATAGTTGCAACATGGGTGCAAAAGTGTAAGCCGCATCTAGCAATTCAAACTTGCCCTTGCGCATTGCCCAGTCATAGATAATCTTTTTACCCATCGACACGCCAAAATGCGCGGCAACAAGCCACAAAAAAGGCGGCTTGAACATAATCCAAACCACCATTAAAACCCAAGCCAATAATGACCCACCAATAAAATGTTTTAGCTTATCGGTGCCAATTTTGTTTATTAATCTAAACATTATTCTTTGCCTCCTTTCATCGGCAATTTGCCAAATATTTAACCGCTTGATACATTCGTTTGGCCTTGCTAGGTTCAACACCGGTTACCAACATGGCCGTATAAAACTCCTTATCGGCAAAGCCTTTGTCCTGCTTATTCTTGGCAAATCGGTATAAATAATCATGCAATAAGGCCGCCAAATTATGCCGCCCAAACCGCCCAATATACCATTGCAACCACCAAGGAATAGAAGCAAAATCAGTGTCAAACCCAACGGGAATAGTAATTAACTCACCACTACCAAGCGTGCCAACCTCCCAAATAACCGCTTGCTTTAAAACAAACCGCTCATGAATCAGATCACAAATTAAAACCGCCTTAGTAAATTTTGACATTCTATTCCCCCGAAATTACCCTTTTAAAACCTGCTATAATTTGATCTTTTGTAGCCATTTTTGCGACTTGATTTTCTGCTTTTGGAATAGCATTCTCTAAAATTTGTTCAGCTTGCCCAGCACCCAATACAAGTGCCTCATACTGTTTTACTTTGCCATCAACAGCAGTAGCAAGGATGCGTATGTCGATGGATTTTTCAGTAGCTTCAGCAGTGATTAGCCGACATTTGGTTTCATCAATTGCAACGTCTTTTGTTAATGATAAAACATAATCAGCTTCACCTTTTTTAGCTGTGTATGATGCTGATTTCCAAACTTTATCGGTATATGCAGCCGTCACAATGTCAGATATTGCATTAACACCTTGTTTGATAATTTCAGCATCGGTTAATGGAGCTGGCGCATTTGCGTCCAACATTGCTTGATAAGTCGCCTTAATTTCATCTGTATGATGCTCAGTAACAGCCTCTTTCACTTCGTCAGATTTATTGCTTACATCTTGGTTGGGCGTTATTGTGTCAATATGTCCACCTTCATAAACAATCCGCAAAATCTTGTGGTCACCCATTGTATTAATTTTTAATATTTTCATTACAAGCCTCCTTTAAGCTACGGGATAGGAAATTGTTAACATCACTGTAAAATCATCACTTATATGCGCGGGTGGCATACCACTCGCTAGCATATCAAGGCCTCCCGCTGCGTCACTCGCTGTCAAATGAAGTTCATTAGAGTTATATGCCAAATAACCACCTAACGCAGATTTGGGGGTCGTCATCCCAGAAAAATAACCAACACTAGCGGATGAGTACGAACTATCATTTTTTCTTATCCAAGGTAGATTGCCGACCTTGAGGTAGCTACCCACCATAGCGCCCTTGCTAGATATTATGATACGCATATCTACAAAAACCCAATTCCCGATTTTAACAGCATTACCGGCTTGCATAATATAAGTACAATGATCAACACCATTAGCGTCTAATAATGTTGGGGTGAATGTGACGGCCTCTTCGGTTGCTAATTTTTTCCAACTAGACCAAATATTATTTGTGCAAACCCTCGTATAAACCACATCTCTATTAGCACCATGTCCAAAAGCAATTTGGCTTCTATTGGCTGTTGCTGACTTTTCATTATGAAAAGTGGTTACGACATGCCAAGAATGAATTGAATTTGGACAATTTACATGCGCTGTAAAAATATTTTGATCTGTAGCTAAATTAGGATCTTGGTTTGTAGCACCTTGGTTTAGCCCAAAATTATCTAGTGCCGAATTTACCTTTGCAGTCTCGGCAAGTTGATGCGCGGTTGCAGAGGCTTTTTGAGTGTCTGCCCAATTCATTACAGCGTTGCCGCGCTGTATAACGGCTTGTAAATCATCAATTGTTGTCATAAAACTAATCCTTCTTCTACATGCCGCGCATGTGTGTTGTTTAAGGTGGCTAAAATGTTGGTTAAACTAGCTGTCGCTAGGCTTGCAAACATACCTACATTTAAATGGAAAAAATCACTCTCAATGGTTACGATTTCAATATTATCGGCATCAACCGAGGTAATCGTAATTTGCTGTTGAAGTAATAAATTTTGATGGGAAAACATTTCTGCTAATGCATCACCCTCATTTGCCCAAATAGCAAAGGTTGTGCCATCTTCTAAAATGGCCGATATTTCATTTACAATAAAATTCTCATTGCCACCTTCAAATAACGCTCCAACTAAAAATGTTTGATCAAAGCTTGAAGCCTCAACAATTTCCACCCGCATTTTTTCATTTTTAAGCCCTGTTTGATAACGGCTGGCATTGTAACTAACGCCATCACTATCGCCAATTGCAAGATGGGTGATTTTACCCTTTATGCCCGATATTTGGGCTGCGTTAATTGCTTTTAAACCAGCCAATGTAATTACTGATTTTAACTGTTCTGTCATAAGATCACCTCTAAATTTACAATTTGAGTTACACTCACATGCGATGTAATGTTTAATTCACTTTCAAGGATTGGTAATTGTTCTTCACTAACCAAGCTACAAATCGCATGATTTTTAACCGTTGCAGTGACGTTTAAATCGGCTGCTAAACCGGGTAATTGTTCAATAGTTTCTAGCTCAACAATTGTTTGATAAGTGGTTGCTGCAGCTATTTTAATTTCGGAGGTAAATTTAGCACCAACCTTAAAACTATGATGTTGGCTTTTGCGTTTGGTGCGGCTAATCATCCGCTCAATGGCATTGTGTAGTTCTTGGTTAATAATAGTTTCACCAATATATATTTGCTCATTAACCCAGCAGATGACTTCAAAAGTGCCGCGAGTGGCTTGTGGTACCGCCTGCCACCATTCGGTAATTTGAATATCTATTCCCAAGGCTTTTAAACCGTTGGTAATGGCGGGCCTGTAACCCAACATGGCCTTTATCTTCTTGGCATCTTTTAGCAGGCGGCGTTTAACAATATCTGGCGCATCATCCGTTAAAAAATCCTGTAAATCAAAATCATAAATCAATGCATCTAACGCGGTTGCAGGCACATTATCATAATCTATAATGTTTAGAGATGCGGCATCCATCTTAAGGGCATGGTCTAACACATCCATTAAAAACCGCGATCGCTTATCATTAATGCTATGCGGTAATAGCTTTTTGCTATTGAGTTTTTTATTATTGGGGCAATCAACCATTAAACACCCCCATATTTACAATTGCAATATTGCTACAAAGCGGAAACTCAATATCCGATACCGCCTGATAAGGCGTAATGCTATCTAAATTAATGTGATTGACGCCCTCAATAGTTTGCAATTCAGTAACAAGTAATGACGGTATAATATCTTGGCCAAGCTGTTGTTGCCATTTTTGAGTGAGGGTATTTGCAGCAATATCCAAATCGGCAAGTGTTTTACTAGCGATAACATTTGGCTTTAAATACACTTCAATATTCAAGCTATAAGTAATGGCCGTTGGGTTATTAATGACGACCAGGTCACCCAACGGCCGCTCAGTCTCTGCCGAGAGAGCATTTAATATGATTTGTTTGATTTCTGGGGAAGCAATACCAGTTGATAATAATGGATAAACATGAATATCATTGGGCAATGGGCTTTTAATGGT
>JABSRY010000085.1 GCA_013214985.1 Hyphomicrobiales bacterium | reverse complement strand
ATGATCGACAACCGAATAAGAAAAATTTCCGTCTATCTGTGCGCTACCACCCCACCTAATAATTTTACTAAGGTTATAAACCACCGCCGCCAAATCCATTTGTTCAATGGTTGGGTTGATTAGGCTTATGGCTTTACCATTCGGTAAAATGCGCGTTAAGTCATTCAGCTGTTTTTGTGAGTTTGGGCTTACAAAAGTTTGGTTCTGGTAGTCTTTAAGAAGCCTAAAAGCATCCGTAAATATTTGAGCATGATCTAGTAAATGGTCATTATCGACTTTTCTTTTTGCTTCTCCTAAATAAATATGGCTCTGATAATCCATATATTCCATTATCTTTACCAATTTGGCTTGATATTCATTTGATGATTTATCGATGTTTTTATTATTTAAAAAGTCTTTACGCATGGCTTAGACCTCCTTTAGAGAATGGTTTGGGTGAATAAGTTGACTAAAGGTTTTAACGCTCCCTAAGTCGCGTTTTCCGCCAGCCTTGCGCCATTGGTGGTTTTGCCAATTGGTCATGCTTTGAATAAGGTTAAATGCGGGACCTTGTTTTTTGCGTTGGTCTGTCCACCATTTAAGGCGATCATAGTAACTATAATTTTGTGTTTTGAACCTGTTACGCTTGTTAGGTCTGGGAGTGCTTGAAGGTCTTGTGGGTAGGCTAACTGCTTGCATATCGCGCAATGAAGTATGGTTAAATAAAAACGATACGCTAGTAGCTAAGAGAGATTTAGAACGGTTAAACATGGGCTGTTTCCTTTGTTAAATTACTGGTAAATAGGTCGGTTTGTTGTTGATTGGCCTGGCAAAGTGGGTTTAGCCATAAGCATTCAACCCGCCTTTGGTTGCCATCGGCAAAAACTTGTTTGTCAATCCGTTGCCAACCAATTGGTTCTAAAATGCTTTGATAAAGGTCGGATTTATATCCGCTCAAAACCACCATGCCTTGGAGTTTTGTAACAGCTGCTAGAAGTTCTTTATGATCGCGTAATAAATAATCAAACCTGTAAGAACTGCTACCACCGCGCGTATCTGGTAAATAGGGTGGGTCTAAATAAAATAGGGTTTGATTGGTGTCATGTGCGGAAATCACTTCAACCGCATCTTTGTTTTCAATCACAACGCCTTTTAGACGGTCGATATAACTTTTTAAAATATCGCTAACAGCTACCCAATCATGTGATGGTATAGAATACTCACGTTTGGTATCTGCTCTAAAACCTGCCCGTGGTGTTGGACTAAAAGACATTTGGTTGCGAATGATGAAGTTGGCAACATTGCGAATTTGATATTCTGGTTTGTTAGGTCGCCGACTAGCTGCTACTGCATTTTCAAAGGCTTCACGGCTGTAAAGTGTTGTTTCTAAAATTTGGCAAAGCTTACGAATCCGGTCGTCTTGCATAATGCTAAAAAGGTTATAAATATTACTATCAAGATCGTTTATTACTTCGGCATATGCTGGTTTTTTCTGTAATAAAACACTGGCCACACCACAATATGGTTCAACATAAATTTTATGAGGTGGGAATAGTGATATAATATCCACTGCTTGCTTAAATTTACCACCATGATAACGGCATATAGGGCGCTGTTTAATCATGCCATTACCTCGCTAAATAAATCCTGTTGAATTTGAGGTTTGAGCGGTTGGTGGTTTGCGTTGGCGCTAGGGTTTGAAATACCGCTTAAAATTATGGCGATAACATCTACAGTCCAGCCATTACCAAGCATTTTATAGGCTTGGCTTTTGCTTGTGGCTTTGCAATAGCCAACGGGTACGGTTTGGAGTTTTTCGCATTCGGCAACTGTAAAACGGCGGATGGTATAATTTTCGCCATCCTCACCAATAACCACATTCATTTTATCGCCTCTATGACAAGCGGGTAATGCACCTGTTTTTTCCGTAGTTGGGTATAGAGCGCGTTGTTGTTGGTGCTTGTTGCCTTGGTTATTTTCCCATTCTAAATAATTTTTAGTGTGGTTGGTTTTGGCCTTTGCAATAAATACATTTTGCTCCCATCTGCTAGAAGTCATGGTTGGTGCTTTATCGGTTATTCTTACGCCACCCTTATTGTTGCCCCGTGGGTATTGATAAACCATAATATCCATATCACTATGGTTGCCGCCACTGTTGCCGCCACCCGTTAAGCAACTGGCCTTATCTTGCTTTGTTTTAGCTTTTAATTCTTTATCGGTTTTAATATATGGGCTATCCCAATCATGCCCTTCACCAAATGGCGATACCCGGCCACTAGAGCGAACAGTGCAAGACTTATTGCGAATGGCTACACCGAGATCATCACTTGGTAGGTGCAAATCCAAAATATCAATTAATTTTATGCCAAGGTCGTGTATATTGCGGTTAAAGCTAATATTCGTCCAATAAAGCCGTTGGCGGTTTTGTGCGCTAACCAATGCGCTATTAATTAAAACAGGTGCAACGCCTAATGCCTCGGATATTACATCTTCCCATTTCTTAGCCATTTTTACGTTTTCGAGTAAAAAATACATTTTAGGATTGCAGTTTTGTAAATGACGCAATATTTGAACAAATTCCCAAAACAGGTAACTTTGTCCTTCAAACGTCATGCCTTCAGCTTTTAGTTTTTGATATTGTGCCAGGTTAATAACTTCTACCTCGCAATTGGTTGCCATGCCTTTGCGCTTGCCAGCCATGCTGAAACTTTGGCAAGGCGAGCCGCCAATTAGCAGGTCGATGGTTGGGAAATTTACGCTGCGCCACGTATTCCATTTGGTTACATCACCAACATGGGTAATATCATCCCAATTGGATTGGCTAACCAAAATAGGCGGTTTTTCTATTTCGGATGCATAATAGTTTTTTACGTTTATATTTGCTCGATCGAGCGCAATACGACCGCATGACATACCATCGAATAGGGAAATTACGTTTAAGGCGGTTTGGTTTGAGTTAAGCATTCAACACCGCCTTTTTAGAATTTTGCGGCGATTTGTATAGCTTGGGGAATTTTTTAGGCAGGGTTTTATCAAACTCAAAATCAGATAAATGCGTGTTTGACGGAAAGAAAAAGTTAAACAAAACAACCGTTAACTTGGATATAAGCCCCTTAGAACCAATATATTTAGCTTCGGCAGAATTTATCAAATATTGGTCTACTCGATCAAAAACAGCAATTGTTCTACTTGATTTTCTAGCTTTTATTTGCCCTAAAGCCGTATCCCAATCATAGCTTTCATCGGTGTAGATGTTGGTTTCAACTTCAAATTTGCTAGCTTTTTTAACCGTACCTTTGTCGGCGGTTTCATTTTCAAAAAGCTTTTTAAATCTCGCAGGTTTTAGAATATATTTAATATTCAAACTAAACGCACTGCCATCGCTATTTTTTACTTGGCCCTTTAAAAAACTACTATTTTCGATATTGCCAATAGCTCTAATAATTTGATCAGCAGTGTAAGTTTTTAATAAATTTTCTATCAGTTCAGATATTTCAGAATCCAAATTAAACTGGCAAGGTTTGATTTTTTCATAGCGATCTGCAAACAGGTTAAACGCATCAACAATTTTGTTACCAATAAAATCTAAATCCAAATCCCTAGACTCGACTCTTAGAGACTCTTTAATAGTTATATTAAGAGAACTTGCAGATCTGCAATATGCATCTTGCAAATCTGCGGGTTGCATGTTGCAGTTCTGCATGTTGAGCTTTTCTGCCGATTTTTCGTTGCTATTCGCTTTTTGTTCTTCGGTTTTTGCTGTTTTTCCATGTTGCAGATCTGCAACATGCATATTGCAGTTTTGCAAGTTGAGGGTTTCTGCGGGTTTCAGCGCATACCATTTTGTCTGAAGCGACTTGTCTTTATTGAATTTTCCAACAATAATTGCGTCTTTATCAATCAACTTTTTTAGCAATCGATGAATTTTATCGCAATTATTAAAAAACGGAAATTGCCACAATAAAGCAAGTGCAGAAGTCGTACACCAGTACATATTTTCTCTAAAATATTCTTGGTTATTTTGGTTGCGCTCAATGGTATATTTTATATGATAAAGAATAATAGAAGCTTCAGCACCGTAAATTTTAGCGTCACTGCAAAGCAATATCCGCGAGTCGAGTTGAAGGGCTTGATAGGTCATGCCACCGCCTTTTGTGCATCTTTAATGTGTTGTTTGATTAGGTCTATTTCGTCAAAAATATTTGAGCAGTCCATATCTTGAGGCAGGTTATTTTCTCTGCGAAATTGCCAAATTAATTGATGCAACTTTATGATGCTGGCTTGCATGATTGCTAACTTGGATCTGGTAATCATTGGGGCGTATTCGCCACTACGCATAAGCAAAGAGACCATTAAGCGGTTTATATGCGCTTGTAGGGCTTCATCTTGCGTTAGGCGGTGCAGCATTAGGCGTTCGGCCTCTATACTGTCGCCACGCATTAGCTCGTAAGCATTTATAATGGCGGTTTTAACAATGTTTTTGGTTTGTTTTATATTGCTGAATTTATGAGCAATTGTAAAAGGGGGGAGGTGGTTTAAATGGCTAAATGGCGCAAGTAAGCGCGCACTAATGCTACTGCTGTTGGGCATGGGTATAACCTTGTATTTAAGGCCTAACCATTCCATTCTAAAGAAATTGGTGAGGCGTTTACGAGTTAGAATACCGTCTACAAGGAAACAGCGTGCGTTAGCACCACATAAACGCCCCATAAGTACGTTCATGCGTTGAACGTAAAAAAACACGCTTTGTGGGCGTGCTGGACGCCTTGTATGATTCGAGATTCTAAACTCGGCATTACTATTGCAATGCCCGTTAACTATGCGTGTATAATGGTTAAAAGTCAATGAATATTGTAAAAATTGACTCGACTTTTGATTAATATTTTTTAATGTTGAAACATTACTATTAACAATTTTAAGTTTTAAGGATATTTTATGGAAATTATTGTCATTTTCGCCGCTGTTATGCAGCTTGCCGTATATGTCATTCTGGTTATTCTGGGCATTGGGCTTATAAAACTCATTAGCTTTAAAAATGCTGAATATGAAGGGCGCGCTAAATCTAACATTTCTGGGAACAATAGTTCTGATTATGGTTCTGTTCCCATTAACAACAATAAAAAAAGTAAACCAGTTTGGGAACGCGAAGCTGATATAGCTAAATAATTTAGGTCTTAAATTAGGAATTTCAGTATGAAAAATCGTTTTCTTATTGTAACAATTTTGATGTCTTCTATTTTTATTTTTTCCGCTTCCGCTAATTTCTTGGATAACAGAGATGACATTAAAATACTTGCTATTGTTTGGGCTGGCAAAAATATTTGTAAATATGAAATTATCGATGGATCCTTCGATAGATTTGCAATTAAATCCAAAACAATATCTCTTTGGACATATGGAAACAAAGTTGACGCAATGCTTCCAGAAACGAGAAGTTGGATGATTTATTCGAGAACAATAGAAAAGAAAGAGGTTTGCAATATTGCGATAACTGTAGGTGAAATTTTCGACTTGATTAGGGTAAAAAGTCAGATAGAAACACTCAAAGATATACCTACATTTGCTTCTAATTTTTTGTATATATTGGATAGATGTAAATTGCAATTGACTCCATTTGGGGAGAATTTTATTTCCGATATTAAATTGAGAAGTGATTACAAATTGTTTTTGGATTCCTTTAGTGGGGCAGACAAATACTGGGAAGGTATTGGCCTTAAAGAATTGTGTAGTGATTATGTTTTGGACTTCATCGAAACCTACGTCGAAGATGGCCTTGTTAAATAATCCATTATTTTGAACCATATCATCCATAATATTCTCAATTTCACACGCAAAAATGCGCTTTCAAAAACTGGTGTTTTCAAATTGGTTAATCTAGTTTTGGCTATTGTCGCGCCACCGTTTAAATTCTAAATAAGTTTATTTTTCTGCATCAATTTCCACTTGTGCCAAGTGCTTATCAATACAAGCAAGCTTTTGCATAGCTCGCGCAATTACTTTTCTTAGTTTCAAAGCTTCAATTTCATCATTAGAAATATCACCATCATCTTCCAATGCCGTGGTAATCTTATTAAGCGCATCCGTGGTGGTCTTCACCACGTCAATAAATTCCACACCCCATTGTGATGCTTCGCCTATATCCGCATGCTTAATCAGCGAATAACCAGCTTCTTCAGCCAACAGTTCCAAAAACAACACGTGCTTACCAGCAATTTGCAAATCAATAGCTTGGTCAATGCCAATATATTGCTCCTCATTATGGCTGGCATAAACACTCATCATGCTTTTGCGGCCACGGGTTAAAGATGCAGCTGCCGCAACACCATGTACAAGATCAATAGCTTCTTGAGTCACATTGGCAATTTTTTTCAAAGTAGCTCTAGGGCTAATTCTAAATTTTGTTTCAGGCTCTGTTTCATTCATCGGAAATTAAATCCTTTATTCCAATATACTTAAGTCTTTTTCACAGTTATTTTTTACCCATACAAAAAAGATGAACCACTTAAACCATTAGGAGTTGGTCTAAGCAATTCGCCAGTCGGGGAGGGTTATAAGTAGAAAACCAGAGCAAACACGCTTACGAAAAACGCTTAAGCAACAAGATGGACAATTAAAGCTAAACATATTTAACCCCAGTTTTCTAACCGAGTGGCCTCGGTATTAGTTTAAATTAAGCGGCTTATTCACTAACCACCGCTTGTTGAATATTCACAGCGTCCCAATCAACATCGGGTCTAAGTTGTTGGCAGGTAAATTTTCCACCCGTTAAACGCTGAATTTTCATACAGTGCTTTTCAGATATTTTCTTTTTACCTTTTAACCAATTTGACACCATGCTTTGAGAAACGCTTAAAGTTCGAGCGGCAGCAGTTTGTCCGCCTAAGTCTTTTATGAATTCTACAATAATCATAATATCATTATTACTTTATTAATAATAATAAAGTCAACCATTATTTTCATAGTAATAATTTTAAATATTTATGGGGTATAAATGACTAATTAGTAACCGGGAACATTAGCTTGACAGATATAGGCACAAGAATAAAAAATCGTTTAGATGAGATAGGAATGTCTCAATCTGAATTAGCGCGTCAAAGTGGTAAGAGCCAATCTTCGATTAATGTTATAATTGCTGGTCGTGTAAAAAACCCAGGTGGAGTGGAGAATATCGCCAAACCGCTTGGTGTTTCGGTGAATTGGTTGTTGGGTATTGATATTGAAAAACCTGCAAACAATATCAAAGTAGTGCAAGCAGTTAAAATGGGGCGCCCTGTAAATAAGGCGACCATATCACGGGACTTTATTCCGATTAAAGCAATTGCAGCAGGGGATTTGATGTCAGGTAAGGCATTGCCGACAAAAGATATAGGTCGTATTCCTTGGCCCCCAACTTTTATGGGTATGGAAGATGTATATTCAGTTTTTATAAGCGGTGATAGTATGTCGCCAGCGTTCAATAATAAAGATATAGCCCTCATAAGCCCTTATTTACCTTACGGAAAAGGGGATATAGTAGTTTTTGTCGAAAAACATTCAGATCATTTGAATGAAAAAATGTCGATAAAACAATTTGGGGGTACCGAAGGTGGTATGACAACTTTCACTCAACTAAACCCAAATATTCTTATAAGAATACCAACAAATAAGATTCTCTACATACATAAGATTTTATCACATCGAGAGATAATAGGCCTATAACTATCTATTAATAATATGGTTGACATAATTATTTATTAACACTATTACTATTATGATTAAAGTAATATAGGTGTTTTTATGTCATTCCGCGTTATCATGAAGCCATACGAGCCAAAATTCAGAAACGAACGTCTTATCGATGCAAAATATCGTAAGTTGGTGGGCTTGTTGCCATGTGTAATAACCAAGACAATGGTAAATATAGAAGCTGCCCATATAAGATATGCCGATTTGGTGAATTTCACCAAACCATTAACTGGCATGGCTATAAAACCAGATGATTGTTGGGTGCTACCCTTATCACAAGAAATGCACCGCACAGGCCCACACGCTCAACACAATACAGGCAATGAAGAAGGCTGGTGGCAAGATCACGGTTTCTGCCCATTATCATTATGTCAAAAACTATATAATGATGGCAACTATAATAATAGGTACAACAGGAAAAGCTAACCTGATGGCTTTACAACCAGCATTACAATTTGCCTCAATAATGGCAAATTTAAGCTTTTCTTTTGCTC
>JABSRY010000084.1 GCA_013214985.1 Hyphomicrobiales bacterium | reverse complement strand
TCAGATAAAGAGTTAATTGCCGCAGTCATCTTGTCAACATTAATGCTATATAAACCTTGCTCATTGCGGCTAAAGGCACCATTTTCTTGGAAGTAATTAAAACGTACCATGTTGGCCTTGCCGTGAGCTGAGCTAGCACCAAAGCGAATTGAACGGAAAATTCCAGCCAAAAAGGTAGTGTAATAATCTTCTAAGGTACCTTCAGTGATTGCTCCTTTATTAAGTAATTGACTAATCATGTATAAACCAAGAATGTCTGCTTTACCTTCTTCTAATGCAGATGCATGTTCTTTTAATGCTTGGCGAACCGGACCTTGACCGTTAAGGGTGTTCTTAATACCTAAACCATGAGCAACTTCGTGAAACATGGTATTGGCAAAAAACGCATCAAATATAGAAACCGTGGTTAAGCTAATTAGCGAAATTGCAGATCAAACAAATTTACTTGCTCTTAACGCCTCGTTAGAAGCCGCCAGAGCAGGGGACGCGGGGCGCGGTTTTGCCGTCGTCGCAAATGAGGTTAAATCTTTAGCCGAACAAACCGCAAAAGCAACGGGCGATATAGCAACTCAAGTTAAATATATCCAAGATGATAGTAATATTGCGGTTTCCGCCATCTCAGAAGTAAGCGAGATCATGAAAAATCTTTCGGGTGCATCGGAAGATGTTGCAGCCTCTGTAGAGGCACAAAGCATGGTAATGGAAAGCATTTCTACAAATGTTAACTCTGCTTCAAGCCTATCAATTACCAGCGCAAAATCAATGGATAGGGTCAATAGTTCGATTAGTTCTACTCAAACAATTTCAAGCGATGTATTAGATTTTGCAACAGATATGAAGGTGCAAGTTGGCACGTTAGAGAGCGATATTACGGTGTTTTTAGACAAAGTAAGACAAGCATAAATTACTTTAATAATAGGGCTTTTTAGCCCTATTTACGTTTGAATACAGCAGCGGCTAACCAACCACAGAATAAGGCAAAAATAACCGCCAATATACCGTGCCACCACGGGTAATTATGCGCAAAATGCGACAGTGCGTTGCTAAAGCCAAATTTACGCATGGTAATAGGGGAATGTTCTTCAAACACCATTTCACCATTTCTAAATAAATAGGCGCTTACCTCATAGGTGCCTATGTCAACATTGGCAGGGAATTCAATATTGGCCCTAAACAAGCCATTGCCCACAAATTTCACCCCATTGGGCTGGTCAATATATAATTTTTCTTCTTTTTTAAGCCGTACCGCAGCATCCCTAAATTCTTTCCATGCGGTGCTGTTGGGTAATAATTGTCTGGTAACATCTGGGTTAAAAAATAAAAAGTTAGTGCCCAAGCCTAATTTACCCAAAATGGGTTTGGTAGTAATTTGTTCAAGCGCACGGCTGCTTAAAACAGAATAATAAGAGGGTATATTCATATATTCTTCGCGATAATAATTAATCCAAATACCCGCTTTATTGGCTTTTTTACGAATAACCATCGGCTTATTAGGGCCCTTAACCGTAATGACGATGTCATGTAATTTTGGGTCATAATCAAATTTTTCGGTAAATGTACCAAATAATAATAAGCTAGCACCGGTAAAAGTAGAGTTAATCTCAATACGTCTGTCCGATAAATCGGTGACTAAATCTGCTTTTGTGGTAGATGTTGCGATCGCCATAACGCAAAGGCTAAGAAATAATTTATATAAAGTCATCATATCCCCTCCTAATGTCCTGTTGCGCCAAGTGGCATTAATTTAAATAATTCATCGGGTTCAAGCACAAGGTCATATGCCAGTTTTAAACAAACCAACATAACCATGCCCGCCAATAACGCCCTTAGCAATTCGGGGCGTAATTTTTGGCTAAATCTGACACCAAATTGTGCACCAATAACCCCGCCAAATAATAGCGTTGTTGCAAGCACAACATCAACTGTTTGGTTTTGACCACTATGCAAAATAGTTACCAAAGCCGTTACAAATATAATTTGAAACAATGATGTGCCGATCACCACATTTGTAGGCATCTTAAGCAGGTAAATCATCGCGGGCACCATAATAAACCCGCCCCCAACACCCATAATAGATGCTAATACACCCACAAGCATGCCAATTATAAGTGGCGGAATAGCGCTAATATACAGGTGCGATGCCCTAAAGCTCATTTTAAACGGCAACTTATGAATCCAATTATGTGAGCCTGGGCGCCGTGTTGGTGCAGCCGTGCCTTTTTTATTACGCCAAATGGCTCTAACACTTTCAATAAGCATTAACCCGCCAATGATACCCAAAAACAGCACATAAGAAATAGTAATTAGTAAATCGACTTGCCCTAAACTTTTAAGAAAGTTAAACAAAGCCACGCCCATAAACGAGCCAATAACCCCGCCAACCAGTAATACTAAACCCATTTTAATATCAACCGCACGCCGCCTAAAATGCGCCAATGCGCCAGATAGCGACGACGCTACAATTTGGTTGGCCTCGGTAGCAATAGCCACCACAGGCGGAATGCCCGTAAAAATCAATAATGGTGTTAATAAAAACCCGCCGCCAACACCAAATAGCCCAGATAGAAACCCAACACCAACACCCATCCCCAGTATCAGCCAAATATTGACACTCATTTCAGCAATGGGAAGGTATATGTACATGAATTGCCCCCTTGATACGGCTACTAAATTTAAAATTACAATTTGTTTTAAAAAATATTTTAGCCAAAAAACAATTAATAAACAAGAATCTATTTAAGGTTTTAGAAGTTTTACCGCCGATTGCAGGTTATTTGTAACAATATGTATATTGGGTTATAGCCTAATGTATAAAATAATGGCTTATCTCGCGCTAAAAGATAAGCCATAATCCGTGCATTGAGTAATTTTCTATGGTTTCAATTTAAAAACTTATCATAGAATTTTTCATTATCTTTAGCCATTTCAACCAATTGTTGGGTCGGCTTGAAACGCTCGCCAAATTGTTGGTTAAATTTTTCCATGCGTTTAACAAAATCAGTACTGCCAACCATGTCGATGTAAGATAGTGGGCCTCCCGTAAAGGGTGCAAAGCCAAAGCCTAAAATACCACCAACATCGGCTTCTCTAATGTCTGTTAGTACATTTTCTTCAAAACATCTTGCGGTTTCCAAGGCTTGGATAGATAAAAACCGTTGCCCCAAAACCTCCATATCCACATCATCAGGTTTAAGATGTTTATTTTGTAGCTTAACCAAATCTGGCCACAAATGTTTTTTGCCTTTTTCGGGATAGTCAAATAGGCCTTTGCCATTTTTACGGCCAAAACGCTCGGCCTTAACCACCAAATCATCAAGTAATCGGTCTCTTGGGCCTTCAACAAAATTTTTACCAGCGGCATCGCGGTTGGCGACCGATATTTTATGAGCAACATCTAAGCCAATTTCATCGGCAAGTACCAGTGGGCCAACAGGCATACCAGCAGCTTTGCCAGCATTTTCAATCATAATCGGCGGGACACCTTCTTCCATCATGTGCAATGCTTCGGTAATATAGGTAATCACCACGCGTGATGTGTAGAAACCGCGCGAGTCATTCACCACAATTGGCGTTTTCTTAATAATAGCAACATAGTCTAACGCGCGGGCAATGGCATCATCGCCTGTTTTGTCACCTTTAATAATCTCGACCAACATCATTTTATCAACGGGTGAGAAGAAGTGAATACCCACAAAATTTTCAGGTTTTTCGCTGGCTTCTGCTAAACCAGAAATAGGTAAGGTCGATGTGTTAGATCCAAATATAGTGCCTTTTGGCATCGCATCTTCACATTGTTTGACCACAAGGGCTTTAATTTTAGGGTCTTCAAACACCGCCTCAATCACCAAGTCAATGTCACTTAAGTCACCATAATTATCACTCGGTTTAATACGCGCCAAAACTTCATCTCTAGCCGCGGCAGATAATCGCCCTTTAGATACCTTTTTAGATAATATCTTATTGGAGTATTCTTTGCCTTTTTCGGCAGCTTCTAAATTTTGGTCAAGTAAAACAACCTCAAGCCCAGCTTGTGCACTAACAAAAGCAATGCCCGCGCCCATTAAACCCGCACCAATAACCGCAATTTTATTAATTTTCGAAGGCTCAATGCCTTTGGGGCGACGCAATCCTTTGTTGAGTTCCTGCATCGAAATAAATATCGACCGCAGCATGGCTTTGGCTTCTGGCGTGCGCAACAGGTTGGTAAAATACCGCGCTTCAATGCGTAGCCCAGTATCAATATCCACCATCAACCCTTCATACACGCATTTCATAATATTGCGTGCACCTGGGTAATTGTCATAGGTCGACTTGCGATATAAGGCGTTAGCAGGCGGAAACACCATCATACCACCTTTAGAATAAACTTGCCCACCAGGAATGCGATAGCCCTTCTGATCCCACGGTGCCATAGTCACTTTACGCTCAAAAATACGCTTTTTGGCGGTGGCAACCAATTCATCAGCAGGCACAATTTCATGCAATATACCCAGCTTTAAAGCAGATTTTGCATTGATTAAACGCCCCGTTAACATCAGTTGTAATGCTTCTTGCGCGCCAATTAAGCGTGGCAAGCGTTGCGTGCCGCCGCCGCCTGGTAAAATGCCAATACGCACTTCGGGCAAACCATATTTAGCCGCCTCATTGGTCGCGGCAATACGGTAATGGCAAGCAAGGGCAATTTCAAACCCGCCGCCTAATGTCGTGCCCGTCATCGCGCAAACCACGGGTTTACCACAAGTTTCTAACTCGCGTAATTTATATGAAAACGTGCTAGCAAGGCGCATTTGCTCTTCAATATCATCGCCATCATGTAATATTTTATCAATCATATTAATGTCAGCACCCGCGCAAAAACTATCTTTGCCACTGGTAATTATAGCGCCCAGTATTTTGGGGTTATTCTTAATTTCATCGGTAAAGGCAATTAGGTCTTCAAACCCTGCTTCGCTCATCACATTCATGCTTTTATCGGCACGGTTCCAAATGATGATAGCAATGCCATCTGCATCAATTTCAAATGTAAAATCGTTGAGTTTCATTTTATCATCCCTTCCTAAACGCGTTCAATAATAGTTGCTGTGCCCATGCCTGCACCAATACACAGCGTAATGAGTGCGGTTTTTAAATCGCGTCTTTCAAGCTCATCAAGCACGGTGCCCACTAACATAGCGCCTGTCGCCCCTAACGGGTGACCCATGGCAATGCCGCCGCCATTTACATTCACAATATCGTGGCTAATTTTAAGCTGTTCAACCGCATGCAAAACAACCGATGCAAACGCCTCATTAATTTCCCATAGGTCAATGTCAGAAGCCTTCATATTAGCCTTTTTAAGCACTTTTTCAGAAACAATAGAAGGTCCAGTCAGCATAATGCAAGGCTCGGTGCCAATATTGGCAAACGCTCTAATTCTAGCCCTCGGTTTAAGCCCAATTTTTTTGCCAATGGCTTCTGTGCCCATTAATATCGCGGCCGCACCGTCAACAATGCCAGAGCTGTTGCCCGCATGATGTATGTGGTGGATGGTCTCAATTTCGGGGTAACGCTGTGTGGCGACAGCATCAAACCCACCCATTTCACCCGCCTGAACAAAAGAAGGCTTTAACCCGCCCAATTGCTCGACAGTGGTCTCTGGCCGCATATGTTCGTCATGGTCTAAAATGGTTAGCCCGTTAATATCAGTTACAGGCGCAATAGAGTTTTTAAAATAACCCGCATCCCATGCAATTTTAGCCCGTTTTTGGCTCTGTACCGCCAACGCATCGCAATCAGCGCGGCTAAAGCCATATTTTGTAGAAATTAAATCGGCACTAACGCCTTGTGGTACAAAATAAGAAGGCAAAGCAATGGATGGGTCAATCGGCCATGCACCACCCGATGAGAAAATACCCAACCGGCTCATGCCTTCCACACCGCCACCAATGGTCAGCTCGTGCATGCCAGCCATCACTTGCGCCGCCGCATAATTGGTTGCATCTAAGCCAGCTGCACAAAACCGAGTAATCTGAATGCCCGCAACGCTTTCATTATAACCCGCGCTTAATACGGCAGCTCTTGTAATGTCGCCGCCCGCCTCGCCAACAGGGTCAACACAACCAAAAACCACATCATCTATTAATCCCGTGTCAATGTCGTTACGGTCGCGGATCGATCTTAATACAGTGGCGCCAAGTTCAAGCGCCGTTACTTCATGCAAGCTACCATCTTTTTTGCCGCGTCCCCTTGGTGTGCGCACATGGTCGTAAATATAACAATCAGTCATTGGTCTTCCCTTATTTAAAATCGCTTATTCGTAATAACTCTACTTAAATTTATCTAAATCCACTCAATCGGCATCGCGTTAACAACATCCGAGCCAGATGATATTTTAACTTGGTAATTCTTAGCTTGCGGTAAATGTTTAGCAGCATAAAATTTGGCTAATATAATTTTGGATTTATAAAATTCACTATCTGGGTTATCAACTAATTTTTCTTGCGCCACCACTGCCATTTTACCCCATATATGCCCAAAGGTAACAATGCCCATTAAGTGCATAAAATCATGCGCGGCTGCAACAGCGCTATCTGGGTTTTTTTGCCCATGCTCCATTAAATATCCCAAAGCCGCTTGCAAGGCTTCTGCCGATTTGTGCAGGGCTTTAACCACATCGCTTAATTCTTCATTACTTTGGTTCTGTTCAATGAAAGCACCAATATCCTGTAAATATGCCATAATGGTTTGGCCATGTTTGGCAGGTAATTTACGCGATATTAGGTCAAGCGCCTGAATGTCATTCGTGCCTTCATATATCATGGCTATTCGAGCATCCCGTACAAATTGCTCCATCCCATGTTCTTGAATATAACCATGCCCGCCAAATATTTGTTGCGCAATTACACAATTATCAAAACCAATATCGGTTAAAACACCTTTTACAACTGGGGTTAAAAGGTTAACGCGGTCTTGCTGTTTTTCACAAGTTTTTGGGTCATCCGCATGATGAATAATATCGGTTAAAACCGCAATTTCACCCACCAAAGCACGCGCCGCTTCGTTAAATGCCCGAATAGACATAAGCGAGGATTTAATATTGGCATGGTGAATGATACGGTCAGCCACTTCGCCTTTATCTTTTTGGCCAGATGCGCTCATGCCTTGGCGTCTATCCAATGCATAGTCACGGGCATTTTGAAACGCAACTTCAGATAATGCTAAGCCTTGAACGCCCACCCCTAAACGGGCTTCATTCATCATAATGAACATGTTTTTAAGGCCATTGCCTTTTTTGCCAATTAAATAACCTTTCGAGTCATCAAAATTCATAACACAGGTCGAGTTGCCATGCAGCCCCATTTTTTCTTCAATCGAGCCAACACTGACATTGTTAGCATCGGTTAAATTGCCATCATCATCAATGTTAATTTTGGGCACTAAAAATAACGATAAGCCTTTTACGCCTTCTGGCATGTCGTCAGTTCGTGCTAATACAAGGTGAATAATATTTTCAGCCATGTCGTGATCACCAGCCGAAATAAATATTTTCGTACCCGTAATGTTAAAGCTATCATCACCATTATCAACAGCTTTGGTGCGTATTAACCCAAGGTCAGTGCCACAATGCGGCTCGGTTAGGTTCATCGTGCCCGTCCACTCACAGCTCACCATTTTAGGCAACCATTTGGCTTTAAGCGCGTCAGATGCACATTTATGAATGGCAGCATAGGCACCCAACGTTAGGCCATGATACATGGCAAACCCCATCCCCGCCGAGTTGGTATATTCACTAAGCATCGTACCCAAACTAGAAGGTAGGCCTTGCCCGCCATATTTGGGGTCACAAACCAAGCCTGTCCACCCGCCATCTCTTAATTGGTTAAATGCATCTTTAAAACCGTCGGGCGCAATCACTTTACCATCAACAAATTGGCAACCTTGTTTGTCGCCACTTACATTAATAGGCGCAATAACGCCATTGGTTAACTTGGCAAATTCTTCGGCAATAGCCGTCACTGTATCTTTGTCTAAGTCACCAAATATGTGGTTATATTCCGTTTTGTCTATTTTTAGTAAATCAAATAAAACAAATAATGTATCTTCAATTGGTGCATTATATACAGGCATGTTATCTCCATTATTTTAAAGTTTTGCGCGTGGTGCCATAAATGATATCAGTCAAATTTTTGGTTTGCTCTTTTCCTTCAATAACCTTGTCAACTTCGTCACATAATAATGTTAGGTCAAAAATGGCTTTTTCAATTCGTTTTTTCTGTTCAACTAATTTCTTAATTTG
>JABSRY010000083.1 GCA_013214985.1 Hyphomicrobiales bacterium | reverse complement strand
AAATATATGGCACCGATTATGACACGCGGGATGGCACATGTATTCGGGATTATATTCATGTATCTGATTTAACCAATGCGCATTATCTTGCTTTGAAATATTTACGTGGGGGTGGTCAAAGCGACATAATGAACTGTGGTTATGGCGATGGGTTTACAGTACGGGAGGTATTGGCGGCGGTTAAAAAAGTATCTGAAGTAGATTTTGATGTTAGAGAAATTGCACGCCGAGCGGGTGATCCACCGATTGTGGTTGCAAATTCTGATAAAGCACAAGAAAAACTAGGGTGGAAACCTGATTATAATGACCTTGAATTAATTGTTAAAAATGCGTTTGACTGGGAGAAATATCTTAAAAGTAGAAACCATTAACTACTAACTACTAACTACTAATTGCTAAAGATCACAAAAACGTGTTTAAAAGTTGTTATTTATATCGATTATGTGATTTGTAATTGAATAAAGAATAGTTCAACTTGATTTTATGCAATCTAAGGTCTGATTGTTAAAACTTATATTCGGAGAGAATAAAATGAAATTAATTAACCCATCAAAATTAATAATAGCTGGCGCAATTGCTGCTGCTGTTTCATCTGTTACATTTGCAACACCAGTGTTTGCTGCTGAAAAAGAAAAATGTTACGGTATTTCAAAAGCTGGCCAAAATGATTGTAAAGCTGGTGCTGGCACTAGTTGCCAAGGTACTTCAACTGTTGATTATCAAGGTAATGCTTGGAAGTCAGTTGATAAAGGTACTTGTGAAGGTATTAAAACACCAAACGGCATGGGCAGTCTTGAAGAAATTAAAATGGACGCGATGAAAGACGGCATGAAAAAAGACGCAATGAAAAAGTCATAACTTTATATTAGTTACTTCATAGCACCTCACTCTTGCCTCATGAGTGGGGTGCTTAATTCATTATTTTGATTATTTTGTTAGGAATTGAGATGTCGAATTTTAGTAATCATAAAATTCCTCAAAATGCTGGTGTCGGGCTTAAGGCGCAACATTATAATAATATACTTGAGGAAAAACCCAATTTAGGTTGGTTTGAAGTTCACCCAGAAAACTATATGGGTGCTGGCGGACCACCACACCGTTATTTAACCGCTATTAGAGAGCTATACCCATTATCGTTACATGGGGTTGGTATGTCATTAGGATCGCCAACGGAGCGCTTAAGCCCAGATCATTTAGCACGGTTTAAAGCACTGATTGATAGATATGAGCCTGGCTTGATTTCTGAACATTTGGCATGGAGTACACATGAGGGTGTTTTTTATAATGATCTATTGCCATTGCCATATACCGACGAGACGCTAAACCATGTTGCAAACCATGTGAATGAAATGCAAGATTATTTGGGTAGGCAAGTGTCGATTGAAAACCCATCTGTCTATTTAGCATTTAAGACAAACGCTTATACTGAAACTGATTTTTTGCGGCAATTGGTCAAAAAAACGGGTTGCGGGTTATTGCTAGATGTTAACAATATTTTTGTATCTGCTAATAACCAGGGTTATGATCCATATGACTATTTAGATGCTTTTCCAGTTGAATTTGTTAATGAAATTCATTTAGGTGGGCATAGCGAAGAAGTGATTGAAGATGATGAAATAGGCGTCGGAAAATTATTGATTGATGATCATTCGAGTGCTGTTACCACCGATGTCTGGGGCATATATAATAAACTAATAGAAAAAATTGGTGCCAAGCCCAGTTTGGTCGAATGGGATGGCGATATACCTGAATGGAATGTTTTATATAGCGAAGCAAAAATTGCGGATGGATATTTGCAAGATTTATGCCCTATTAAAAAGGCCATATAAAATGACGAATGGTTTTAAAAAAATACAACATGAAATAACCGGCTCTTTACTGGGCAATTTGGACAAAATACCCGATGGTTTGGTTGCAAATCTTGCGCCTAACATTCGATCTAGATTTAGTGTTTATCGTAACAATGTTATGTCGAGTTTAGTCGACGCGCTTGTGGCGAATTACCCAATAGTTTACGCTTTGGTTGGCGATGTATTCTTTAAAGGGTTGGCTGTTGAATTTATTACTAAGAACCCGCCCCAATCGACACTATTGTTTAACTTTGGAGATGGTTTAGTTGAATTTATTAGTGAAGCAGAAGCATGTTCAAGCATACCATATCTAGCGGATATTGCTTATTTAGAAGTTTGTTGGCGTAAAGCATATCATGCAAAAGATGTGATGCCGATTGAGGCGGATGCCTTGCAAAATATTGCTCCAGAATTTCAGATGGATTTGGTTTTTGACATTCATCCCAGTGCCTCGATTATTAAATCGGGTTGGCCGATATTTTCTATTTGGAATGGGCATGAAACTGGCAATATGGATGGTGTTAATTTAGAAAATACTGAAAATATACTTATAACTCGGCCAGTCGCGGATGTGATGATGATTGCAATGGACGCCACGGAATGTATGTTTTTTAGAAATATTATGAATGGCGAAACCCTTGGGTTTGCCTATGAGAAATCATTAGAAAATGACAGTGAATTTGACCTTGGTCATGCATTTGGACAAATGTTTGCTATGGGCTTGGCAATTGGATTAGAAGTAAAAATTAATAAAGGAGTTTAAAATGAAAAACATTACTAAATTGGTGACGATGATTATAGGTATTATGTCTAGTTTTCCGCATTCTATTTTAGCATTAGCGGCTAGAATATTTATGGGGCTACAATTCTATAAATCGGGTGTATTAAAGTTTGATGGTTGGTTTAATCTGAGTGATACAACTATATATTTATTTGAAAATGATTTTAGTGCAGTGCCATTACCACCAATCTTATCGGCGCATATGGCGGCTTATGGTGAAGTGGCTTTTGGCATATTATTAATGATTGGGTTAGCAGGGCGTTTTGCGGCATTAGCTTTGCTTGGCATGGTAGCGGTTATTGAAATTTTTGTTTATCCTGAAGCCTATATATTACACGGCTTGTGGGCTGTATCGTTACTATATATTGTAAAATATGGTGCAGGTACTGTATCTTTTGATTATTTTGTTAAGAAATATTTTGGAGTTGAAAAAGCAGTTCCAGTTACAAATTAAGGTTTTTCTTTTTATTAAAACCGCCTAAGCTCCCTTAAGTGATTAAGGGAGTTTTTTTATGGTAAAAATTGAAAAATTTGGGTTTTGGCAATCTGATTTATCGGCTGAACGTGTTGCGGGAAAAGCCTTGCGCTTTAGTGGGTTGGAGACATCAAAAGACAGTGTGTTTTGGACCGAATCTAGGCCTGATGAAGCTGGGCGCAGTGTTATAGTTAAACGGGGTGCCGATGGTGTTACCAAGGATATAATTGCCGCACCTTTTGGCGCTAGCTCGCGTGTTCATGAATATGGGGGCGGAGAATTTGGGCTTGGCGACAATATTTTAGTGTTCGTAAATGCCAAAGACCAAGATTTATATTCGGTAGATTTAAACGGTGATACTGCGCCCGTTCGATTAACGCAGATAGCCGATATGCGGTTTGCGGATATTCAAATTTTTGATAATTACATTATTGCGGTTGCAGAATTGCATAAACCCAATGCTGATATGCCCGAAAATTTTTTAATTCGTTTAGCGTTAAATTCAAATAGCGTTACTGAAGTTGAAAAAATTGTAACTGGCAGAGATTTTTATGCCTATCCTAGAATTAGCCCCTGTGGCAAAAAATTGGCTTATATGGCTTGGGATTTACCTTATATGCCTTGGCAAAATGCCGAAATTATATTAACAGATATAGAAGAAACTGGCATTGCAAATGAGCGAGTAATAGCGGGGGGCGACGGTGTTGCATGTTTTGCGCCTATTTGGGGCAAAGCCGTGCAAGATAATATTGCTGATTTATATTATATTAGTGATGAGACGGGTTATGGTAACCTTTATGTTTTTAGAGATGATGAATCAATAAATTTATTGCCGATTGAAGCTGAATGCGGTCACCCAAATTGGGTGTTTGCCATGCGCTCATTTGATATTCTCTCGAATGGTAATATTGCACTCAGAATTATTGAAAATGGTATTTATAAATTGGCTCTAATCGACCCGCTGGGTAATAAAGCCCAAATGGTGGATACTGCTTTTAGAAATATTGATAAAATTACCGCAATTGACAATGGTTTAGCGGCGTTTGTAACGACGGATGATGACGCAGAAATGCTTGTGCTATTTTCGCCTTGGGCGGTGAATTTTGGCGTTTTGCGTAAAAGTAGCCAAGAAAAACTACCACGCGCTGATGTTTCTGTTGGGCAAGTATTTAAATATGCAGTGGGTGATGCGTTTGCATATGCTATTTATTACCCACCTGTTAATGCTAATTTTATAGCAGAAGAAGGGGCGTTGCCGCCGATTATTGTTAAGGCGCATGGTGGTCCGACGGGTATTGCTGGGCGCGGGTTTAACAGTAAATACCATTATTGGACCCATAGAGGCTTTGGGTTAGTGGATTTAGATTATAGGGGCAGCTTTGGCTATGGCCGTGATTATATAAAGCAGCTTGATGGCAATTGGGGCATTAGCGATGTTGTAGATGCGATAGCCGCAATTGATTATTTGGCTAAACAGGGCAAAGTTAACGCCAAGCAAGCCTTTATAACGGGCGGAAGCGCAGGCGGGTTTACTGTATTGATGGCGCTTGCAACCAGTGATGCGTTTTTAGCGGGGACATCTTATTACGGTGTTGCGGATTTAGGTGGTTTGGCAAAATCTACTCATAAATTTGAACTTAAATATATGGATGAGTTGGTTGGGTTGCCCAATGGGTTTAATGAGGAAGAA
Source organism: Hyphomicrobiales bacterium (assembly GCA_013214985.1). Lineage (GTDB taxonomy): Bacteria > Pseudomonadota > Alphaproteobacteria > Rhizobiales > OSC116 > OCS116. The sequence continues at coordinate 3,504 of JABSRY010000083.1, read as the reverse complement.
ACGGATGCGTTTTTCTTGAACCGCTCGCCGTTATCTAAGTTAGATAATTATAAAAGCCCGACATTATTTTTACAAGGGTTGGATGATAAAGTTGTGCCGCCCGAGCAAAGCCAAGCAATTTATGAGGCGTTAAATGCTAAAAATATTACCACCAAATTATTGACCTTTAAAGGTGAGGGGCATGGTTTTAAAAAAGCTGAAAATAATATTAGGTCACTTGAAGAAGAGCTTAAATTTTATCAAAATTTATTGTAAAATATCATAGATAATAAAAAAGGATCGTGCGAGCGTGCACAACCCTTTTCGTTTAGGATCTTATTTTTACTTAAGTCAATTAAGGGAGGGAGAGGGCATAAACTTAAGTATTTTTGACCCCTAAACTTCTATTGTTTTTTGAGCGCCAATGCCAATGGGAATTGACCTTGGTTTTTTGGCTTCGGGGACTTCACGTTTTAAAGTAATGTGAAGAAGCCCATTTTGCAAATCAGCGCCGTTAACAAAGACATAGTCATCAAGCTCAAATTTGCGTTCAAAGCTACGTGTCGCGATACCGCGATGGAGGAATTCTGTTGTTTCATCTTTATCTACTTTCTGACCACTAATACTGAGTCCGTTGCCTTCAATTTCGATATTTAATTCATCTTCCGTAAAACCAGCTACCGCCATAGATATGCGATACTCATCTTCGTTAATGCGTTCGATATTATACGGGGGATAGGCTGGGCTGTTATTATCGACCGAGGATAGCTCATCAAATAAAGAGGCCAGTCGGTCAAACCCTACCGTGGTTTTGTATAGTGGTGAAAAATCAAAATGACGCATAACATTCTCCTATGATGATTGTCTAGCATTAAGTTAATTTTCTGCTAGTTTAAATTGGGTAAAGTCCTCAAACACCCAGCCATTTTTGAGGGTATCAAAGATAATTTTCAATAATTTCCGAGCTGTGGCAATGATGGCTTTGCCTGCCCCACGGCGGGCTTTTATTTTTTGATAAAAACTATTTAGATAACCAGAGTAACGAATGGAAACCAGCGTACACTGAACCAAAATAGTGCGCATCAACTTATTGCCACGCTTGGTAATACGCCCTCGATTATCCGTTTCATTAGATTGGCTCACTCTTGGCACAATTCCAAAATAGGCCGCTAACTTATCAGCCGTCTCAAAATCATTCACATCCCCAATCGCAGATAACATGACCGCTGCTGAGCGAGTGCCAATCCCTTTTATACTAATCAATCCCTCATAACCTTCAACATTCTGAACATAAGCTTCAATATGTTTATCAAGTGCTTTAATCGATACACTTAAACTCAATGCCTGATCCCGTACAACCGTAAATTCTACGGTTTCTAAATCAGAAAAAATTGCCAAATCCAATGCTAACAAAGCACGCTTGCTAGCCAATTTGGCTTTTTTAATTTTAACGCCGTGACCATTATAAAGACTATGGATTTTATTGAGTAGACGGGTGCGCTGCTTTACCAATAAATCTCGGGTATGGGTGATCGACGCCAATTCCATATGGGTTTTTGACTTTACCCGAGTTTCTGGCAACATGTCCTTGGATAAAAATAGCGCCAAGGCACGGGCATCATGCTTATCCGTTTTCTTGACAGACTTACGGATCACTTGAAACTGACTGGGATTAACCGTAACAAAACGACCAACACAAGATACCACTTCATCTCTAAAATAAGCCGAATTGCCCGTCGCTTCAACCGCAACCTCGTCATCTGCTGATAAACTCAAACAAAATGCAGATAAATCTAATGCACATAATGCGTAGGTCTTGATCATCTCCTGGCCATCATCTAGACGACAAATGGTAAAAGAGTTGGTATGAAGGTCGACACCGATATAAGACATTGATATACTCCTAAATGTTAGAAGGCGGAAACCCAGTATGGGTGCAAACGGCCAAACCAAACTCCTATACGAGATCACCAGCAAATATATCTGCTGAGCCTCAAGATGGTCGTTCGGTAAAAGGTGCGAGTTAATCTCCTTGACAGGGTCAATTGCCCTAAACTTGATATCCAACCTGATGCCTATCCGCCTCTTCCAATATATAACATAAATTGAAAGCATTGGCCGCCTACAGCTCATCATGCCATCTCTTTGATTATCTAAAATCAGGCTTTAATCAATAAAATTTACGATTAACTCAGAAATTGTCAATCTTTTATAAGAAAAATATCAATATCAAAGGTTAATATACGTTAATGAAAACGCCGTGGATGAGATAGGCAGGTCTTCTGGGTCGATGTTTTGAGGAACATCAATGTTCCATAAGCACCAACAATCATGGGCGTATCATTTTAAGTGTGTAAGTGGCCATGTTATAACTCCGTGAAAGGGAGATTTTACCATGGTAATAAAACCAGAACTACTTGATGAACTATTGAAGGGTTATAAGAGCCCAGAAGATTTACTAGGCCAAGATGGGCTTTTCAAGGCTTTGAAGAAGGCCCTTGACAAATAGAGCTGAACGCATTCTTACAAGCAAATAAAGCCTGTTTAACAACGTTATTAAACTGGCGTGAGTTTCCACGCACGCGAGTGTTTGTTTTTGTATTGGACATAAATTACTCAACAAGGGTTAAACAAAACTAAAATCATCTTGATCTAGACTATCGGCGAGGCCGCTTATCATGCAGCTATGTTACTTGGAGAAAAATTTTCAGTTATTACAACGTTAAATGTATCTGTCCCAATTATTCAAAACAACATAGATAATTATGGGTTTGCTTCAAGATGTGGTCGTGTTAGAGCTAGTGAAATTCCTGTCTTAGATTTAGAATCATCAAGAAAGATAGCATATTCACGGATTTCAGAAGAAATATTTGCAGCTAAGATGAACGAAAAACCAGATGTCATAGTATTGGGTTGTGCAGGCATGGCAGACTATACCAGTCAATTAAGCCAGCAACATAAACTTCCTGTCGTTGATGGTGTAACAGCCGCTGTTGGTTTTGCTTCTGGACTGCTACGAATGCAAACTAATACAGTCCTTGATTAGCCTATTCTGAACTCGTTTAAATTACCAAAAAAATTCAACTGTACGTGCCGTTTTTAAGGATTTAAAACCTCTAACAGGATTAATTAAACGCTTGTGCTTTCCATGATCCGCTTCAATTCTGTTGTTCATATATTTTACACGCGGATGATATAAATGGCTCTGTTGCAAATAGCAATTTAGCATAGATTTATGGTGTGTTTTAACCGCTTTTCTTAAAAACCTAACAGAGCATCCGTAATTAATCGGATTTCTCCCTTTAGGCCTTGCCCATATTTCCAAAAGTCAAATTGACCTTTCTTGAACATATACATCACTTCAAACCCTTTGATTGTTGCTCGTGCCGTTTTTAAAGATTTAAAGCCTCGAACAGGATTAATTAGACGCTTGAGCTTTCCATGATCTGCTTCAATTCTGTTGTTCATATATTTTACCCGCCGATGATATAAATTACTCGAACATTCGCCTTCTTTCTTCAATCT